>CANGXE010000001.1 GCA_947457525.1 Bacteroidota bacterium
CTTGCTATCGCTACGAGCAAAGTGGAGAGCTCTTTGGCCTCATGCGTGTACGCTCTTTGCAGATGAACGATGCGCATATCTACTGCACCGAAAGCCAATTTGAAGAAGAGTTTATGAAAGTGAACGAGCTTTATGTCAATTACTTCAAAATTTTTGGTATAGAAAAGTATGTGATGCGCTTCAGCAAACACGACCCGGCCAAACTCGGTCAGAAGTACATTGACAACGCTCCGCTTTGGCAAAAAACCGAAGACATGGTGCGCAAAGTGTTGGTGAAATCCGGCATGCCGTTCAAAGAAGTGGAAGACGAAGCTGCTTTCTATGGTCCGAAGATTGATATCCAAATCTGGAGCGCCATCGGTCGCGAGTTTACTATCGCTACCAATCAAGTGGATTTTGCACAAGCTGAGCGCTTCGACCTTTCTTTTATCAACGACAAAAACGAACGCGAACGCCCGCTCATCATCCACCGTGCGCCACTCTCTACTCACGAACGTTTCATCGGCTTTTTGCTCGAGCACTATGCCGGCAAATTCCCGGTGTGGTTATCTCCTGAGCAAGTGGCCATTTTACCCATTTCGGAGAAATATGCCGATTACGGGAAGAAAATCCGCCAAACACTTCGTGAACTCAACATCGAAGCCACACTAGACGAACGCCAAGAAAAGATTGGCAAAAAAATCCGCGACACTGAATTGCGTAAAGTGCCTTATATGCTTGTTATTGGCGAAAAAGAAATGACGGATGGCACCGTTGCCATCCGCAGACAAGGCCAAGGCGATCAAGGTGTAAAACCGCTTGCCGATTTCATCGCCCAAATCAACCAAGAAATAGCGCAATACTTATAAATGTTATCACACCCAATGCTCAAAGCCTCAACTTTATCGTTGGGGCTTTTTGTTTTTGCAACAACCGAATAAGTGGATTTGATTTATAAAATTGAAGAGACTATAAATCCACAAATTTTACTTTAATGCGGATGTTAGTGTTTCGGCCTTTATCGTCTGTGCAGGAAATCTTTACGTTGCCTTCCTCTGGAGTGAAGAAAAGAGATTTGTTAACCGGAGTTTGTTGGAAGAACTTATTGTTGATGGTCCAATAAACGAGTTGTACATCGCCCGTGGTTTCGCAGCGGAGTTGCAGCGGTTCGGGCTGGCGTTTACTAATGAGGTATTCTGCCCCATCTACCGGAAACTTTATAACCGGTGCGCCTTCTACAAAAACTTTGTCGCATGCCGGATTATGTGGTGGCAAGGGTTCATAGGCCATGCGGTGTTCTTCATAGTAAGCTTGCATGTCGGGGGCGATGACTTTGAACCATTGCTTTTTGAAGCCTGCTTCGGGTTGGCAGTGCCTACAATAGGTAATCTTGCCCGCAGGATCGGTGGCAAACTCTTGACGGTTGTTGCATACCATGGCCGGTGAAATCATAGGCAAAAAATAATCCATCACCGTGTTGGTGCATTGAGAAGATGGAAGCATTCCGGTCTCGGAACAAACTAAACGAATACCACATTCTTTTGGCATGGAGAACCATTCATTAGTCGAGTTATAATCTATAGTATTAAACAACTTGAAGAGCAAAGGCGTGGCAATGTTAGCGCCATTCAGTTCCGGCACTCCCTCACCGGAGAAATTGCCGACCCAAGCACCAATGGTGTAGTTCCTATTATAGCCAATGCTCCAAGCATCGCGCCTCCCGTAGCTAGTGCCGGTTTTCCAAGCAATGCGCGGAGTGTGCATACTCGCCTCCCAATTCACCGGCAAATCGGGTCTGGCTAAGCGCGACAATATTTCATTGAGCATAAACGTGGCCGATGGAGAAAGTAAAGTAATTGAGTCTGCGTAGATTTCTAAGGGTTTAGTTCGCTCTCCCATGTCGCCCTTGCGCAGGTTGGGCTGAATAGTTTGCGTACTGGTATAAATCGGTGGTACAAATACTCCTTCATTGGCTAAGGCCGCATAAAGTCCGGTCATTTCTTCGAGGCTTACTCCGCAACCTCCCAACGCAAGGCTCAAACCAAGTTTGTTTTGGTCTTTCTTTATTTGCCTAAACCCACAAGCCGACAAACGCTGCACCAAGGCAGATGTACCTATGCTGTTCAGTGCTTTCACCGCAGGAATATTCAACGAATTTTCGAGTGCATATTCGGCCGAGACCAAACCATGAAACTGTTCATCATAATTCTCTGGCGCAAAGCCACCCAGATTTATCGGCACATCGCTCATCATGGTGTTAGGTGTCAACACACCCTGATCAAAACAAAGGCCATAAATCAATGGTTTGAGCGCACTGCCCGGTTGGCGAATGGCTGATGCTCCGTTTACCTGCCCACCATCACGAACGGCATTAAAATCAGCGGAACCAATGTACGTAACCACTTCGTGGGTTTTATTATCTACCACCATCACAGCTGCATTGCGTATGTTTAGTGCGTAAAGATTGCGTACATAGTCGCCTACTATTTTTTCCGACTTAAATTGCATCTGTAGGTCAATCGGTGTGCGGATGATTTCCGAAGTAGCACTTCGCTTTAGCTTCAACGATAAGTGCGGAGCTAGTTTCGGAGCATCATTTCTGCGCGCTGTGAGCGGTTCATCGAGCGCATCGCTGATTTCGGCAGCAGTAAATATTTTACCATCAGCAAAACTTTGGAGCCACTTGTTGCGCTCGGCTATAATCTTATCGTTATTTCGCCCCATGCGCAGGGAAGATGGACGGTTAGGGATGATCGAAAGAGCAGTCACTTCGGCTAGAGACAAATGGTCGGGGTTCTTTTTAAAATACAACACAGAAGCACTCTTCACTCCTTCTATGTTGCTCCCAAACGGCATTTTATTGATATACAACTGCAAAATTTCATCTTTCGAATACGTCCATTCGAGCTGAAAAGCGCGAAACACTTCAATCAGTTTATTGAAATATGTTCTTCGCTTGGGTTCTAACATCCTGGCTACTTGCATGGTGATGGTCGAAGCGCCCGAGGTCCGTTTGAGCCGCAATACGTTCATCACTGCAGCTCTAGCAATGGCTATTACGTTCACCCCGGGATGATAGTAGAAATACTTATCTTCTTTATACAACAAAGTAACTTTCAACATCGGAGAGATTTCGGCCAAATCGGTTTTCATCCGCCACTTTTCATCGGGCGTAAGAAATACATGAATGACTTCGCCTTTGTTATCCAACACCACAGTAGAGTAACTCGGTGCAGCCGGCAAAGGAAATACTAAATGCAGCACCACGCTTATGGCAACAAAAGCCACAGTGATTAATAAAAAGCGTTGGAGAAAAGGTGGCAGGTTCTTCAAAATATTGATCTAAAAACGCTGAAAAATACCAATTCGCATATCATAAATGACAAAAACAAAGGTTAACAGCTAAATGAGTACAACCTATTGGCGAAAATATTTTATTTGTGACTCAAAGTAACTCTAAACCAACATAAATATGAATTACGATTTGATAGTGATAGGAAGCGGTCCGGGCGGCTATGTGGCAGCTATTCGTGCTTCACAATTAGGATTGAAAACGGCAGTGGTCGAAAAAGAAAGTCTGGGCGGAGTTTGCCTCAACTGGGGTTGTATTCCAACCAAAGCTTTGTTGAAAAGCGCACAAGTGTTCAACTATATTCAACACGCTGCAGACTACGGAATCACTGTAGCCGCTCCTAAAGCTGATTTTAGCGGCATCATACAACGCAGCCGTGATGTGGCCGAAGGCATGAGCAAAGGCGTTCAGTTCCTGATGAAGAAAAACAAGATTGACGTCATCATGGGCACAGGGAAATTGAAGAAAGGAGGGAAAGTCGAAGTAAAAGACACCACCGGAAAAACAACAGAATACAGCGCAAAGCATATAATCCTTGCCACTGGTTCGCGCAGCCGGGAGTTGCCGAATGTGAAACAAGACGGTAAGAAAGTAATCGGTTATCGCGAAGCGATGAACTTGCCTACTCAGCCGAGCAGCATGGTGGTGATGGGCAGTGGAGCTATCGGTATGGAGTTTGCCTATTTCTACGCCAGCTTAGGCACCAAAGTAACCGTTGTAGAGTTTATGGACAACATCCTACCGCGCGAAGACAAAGATGTATCGAAAGAGATGGAGAAAATCTTCAAAAAACAAGGCATCAACATACTCACCGGCACGAGCGTAGAGAAAGTGGACAGCAGCGGAAAGCAATGCGTAGTAAGCATCAAAACTAAAGATGGCAAAGCAGATACAATTACGTGCGATGTTGTTCTTAGTGCCGTGGGTATTACTACTAATTTAGAGGGATTAGGTTTGGAAGAAGTTGGCGTAAAAACCGACAAAGGTTTAGTGACGGTGAATGATTACTATGCTACGAATGTGGCGGGAGTCTACGCTATTGGCGACATCGTGAAAGGCCCTGCCTTAGCGCACGTAGCTTCTGCCGAAGGCATCACTTGTGTAGAAAAAATAGCCGGACATCATCCTGAACCGATTGACTACAACAACATTCCAGGTTGCACATATTGCTGGCCGGAAGTAGCCAGTGTAGGCTTAACTGAAGAACAAGCCAAAGAAAAAGGCTATACACTTAAGATTGGAAAATTCCCCTTCAGTGCATCGGGCAAGGCGAGTGCAAGTGGTTCGAAAGAAGGTTTTGTTAAAGTGATATTTGATGCCAAATACGGAGAATGGTTGGGTTGCCACATGGTAGGCGCTAACGTTACCGAAATGATTGCAGAAGTCGTAGTAGCTCGTAAGCTAGAAACCACAGGCATGGAAATTATCAAATCTATTCACCCACACCCTACCATGAGTGAGGCGATTATGGAAGCCACGGCTGCAGCTTATGGCGAAGTCATCCACTTATAATCACGCATGAAAAAAATAGCAATAGTAGTTATTGGTGGTTTAGTGCTTAGTTTGGCTGCTTGCAAAGTGAGCCAAGAGCAACTATTGTGCAAAACATGGCGCGTAGCGGAAGTAGATTTTAGCGAAAAACTAGTTTCTGAACCTTGGCAAAAACCCTTAATCATTCAGCAGCTGAAAGACAGTATGATTGTGGTTTTGGGGAAAGATAAATCGTACAAACTTTATCGGCCGGGAGGCTACGAAGAAGGCAGTTGGGAACTAAATAAAAAAACGAATACACTCTACGTGCGCACCCAGCATAGCGGGTCTACTAATACTATCAGCACATTGAGCGAAGACAAGATGGAAGTAAACGTTAAAGATAAAAGCGGAATGGAAATGCAATTGACTTTGACACCTTACAAATAAGAAGTAACGTCAATAATCTTAAACTCTTCGCCAATAATCACGAAGCCAAAAAACTTTCGGTTTAAGCTTTTATCGCCAACAAACAGCACTTCCAACACCAACATAGCGCTGCCGCCCGCTTGTGGCATTTCGAACACGCGGCCATACTCAATAGCCGTTGAAGTTTTTTTCCACTTCGCAAAGGTTTCCCCCGTGATACGAACGATAGTCTTATCGTAGCTATTTCTCAGTGAATGCACTTCTACTCCCAAACGATTCTGATCGGGTCCGCGATACACTAACAAATTTCCCAATGCATTGTAGTCTTTCTTAACGCTCGCCTCAAAAACTTTGTCCAATACTTCAGCTAACACCGGTATCACAGCTGTATCTGCACGCGGAGCTTCTACACTGTTCTCGGGGCGAAGGCTCACTGCCGTGGTGTCATAAGGCAAAGCAGCGTTATCAGCTTTCTTATTGCATTGTTTACATGCCGACAAAGAACCCGCAAAAATTGCCAACCCACCTACCAACAAAAAGAAAGAAACACGTAATTTCATCATGCAATATTAGCAGATTGTTTTTTGCATCCTAAAATGAGGGATACCTACTTCCTCAAATTCTTCGCCCACTGTCTCAAAACCAAGCTGAAGATAAAAAGGCACAGCCGTTTTACGGGCATTACAGTGCATCAGCTTCACTCCTTTCTCCAAAACATATTTTTCAGCCGCTACCGACAATTTTCTCCCTAGTCCTTTACCTTGCTCTTTTTCACTCACAGCCACTTGGCGCACTTTCACCGAGCCAGGCGAATCGAAGGTTAAAGTCAAGCAAGCCTTTACTTCCTCCTGCTCGGCTATCAATGCTACATGAGTATCTGCTTCATCTTTTTTTAACTCTGCGTCTGTGAACTCCAAACCGAGCGGCTTTCGTAAAACAGCATAGCGTAGAGCCAATGCTTTAGCGTAAAACGGATGTTGTGTGTCGAAAAAATGTATCGTATATTCCATATTCGTTTGCGAATAAACGCAAAAAAGCGCACGCTGCGTTTTGTGCAATTCCAATTTCACTTACTTTGGCTTCAAAATTTATTTATATGAAATCAATCTTTATGATTTGCTTGTTGTTTCTCTCCGCTTCGCTTTCGGCTATGCCCGAAACTCCGGCAGAAAAAGCGACTCAACAACTCGCTGAGTACGGCAAAGCATTTACACTTACTTCCGAACAGAAAGCAGCCGCAACTCCTGTTCTTAAAGAGTACTACACTAAACGTGCGGAAGTGAAAGCAAACAAAGATATTACTAAAAAAGCGGAAGAAGAAAAGATAGACATCCTTAAAGCTAAGCGCGATAAGCAATTAAGAACAATTTTTGGTTCGGAAAATTGGAAGAACTGGGAATACTACAAAGCGAAGCAAAAAGCCGCAGATAAAGCCGCAAAAGCTCAGCAAAAAGAGCAAGAATAGACAGATACTCTTCGTTTCCACACCCAAAAGGTTGATTAACAATTTGCGGTAACCAAAAAAATGCTTTGGTTTGCCTTTAATATTAAACTAAATAAACCCAAATATCATGGCAGAGAAAATTACCATCAGCAGAGGAAAATTGAAAGTTCCGGATCAACCGATCATCCCTTTTATCGAAGGAGATGGTACAGGACCGGACATTTGGAAAGCATCAGTTCGTGTGTTGGACGCAGCAGTTCAAAAAGCATACAAAGGCAAAAAGAAAATCGAGTGGAAAGAAGTTTTGGCCGGAGAAAAAAGCTTCAAGAGAACCGGCAGCTGGTTGCCCGATGAAACATTGGATGCTTTCCGCGAATATCTAGTAGGTATCAAAGGACCATTGACCACACCCGTGGGTGGCGGTATCCGCTCATTGAATGTTGCGCTTCGTCAAATCCTAGACCTTTACGTTTGTCTTCGCCCAGTGCGTTACTATGCCGGCACCCCATCACCGGTGAAACATCCAGAGAAAGTGGACATGGTTATTTTCCGTGAAAACACTGAAGATATTTATGCCGGTATCGAGTTTGCCGCAGGTTCACCGGAAGCGGCTGACCTATTGAAGTTTTTAAAAAAACGTTTTGAGAAAGACTACGGAAAAATTCGTTTCAACGACAAAAAGCGCGCAAAAGAGTATATTAAAATTGCTCGCTTGAAAGACGAAACTGCTGAGCCATTTGTTGGCTTGGGTATTAAAGCGGTGTCTAAATTAGGTTCACAACGTTTAATCCGTTCGGCTATTCAATACGCCATCGACAACAAACAAAAATCGGTGACCCTTGTACACAAAGGAAACATCATGAAATACACCGAAGGTGCATTCCGCGATTGGGGCTATGAAATAGCGGCTAAAGAATTTGGCGCACAAACCTATACTTGGGCAACTTGGGAAGTGACCAAAAAAGCTAAAGGTGAAGCAGCTGCCAATGAAGAAATGAAAGCCGCTCAAGCAGCAGGAAAAGTAATTATTAAAGACTCTATTGCCGACATCACGCTTCAACAAGTGTTGACCCGTCCGGAAGATTTTGATGTAATTGCTACATTAAATTTAAATGGAGACTATCTAAGTGATGCGCTTGCCGCTCAAGTAGGCGGTATTGGAATTGCTCCGGGAGCAAACATCAACTACATCACCGGTCACGCCATTTTCGAAGCTACTCACGGCACCGCGCCAAAGTATGCCGACCTCGACAAAGTAAACCCTGGTTCAGTTATCCTTTCAGGAGCTATGATGTTTGAATACTTAGGTTGGGATGCAGCCGCCAAACTCATCCATAAAGGATTAGAAGCCGCTATTCACCACAAAAAAGTGACTTATGATTTTGCTCGTTTGATGGATGGTGCAACGGAAGTGAAATGCAGCCAATTTGCCGATGAAATCATCAGCCACTTTTAATCAATAATCAATTATAATAACTTTAAAAAGCGTTGCTCGAAAATGGGCAGCGCTTTTTTCTAAATAGAACTCGAATAATAAATGAATTGTAAATTGAACTTCTAAGTGCTGCAGTACATTTTGAAGACAATCAGATTACCCACCTCTATGGCTTATAGCGCATCACCCAGCTTTTTAGTGCGCTGCTTTTCAGTAGCGTTTCATGCACCAACTCAAAGCCTAGCTTTTGGTAGATGAGTACATTCTTAGCATCTTCTGTTTTAAGCCAAAACTCATTCAATCCTTGCTTACGCATTTCACCAATAGATTGCTCAATAATTTGACGGCTGAGGCCTTTGCCTCGTACAGTTGCACTCACCCCCACGCACCAGATGTAGCCCATCTTTGCACCAGCATGTTTAGCTATCCAACCTTCCGACACGGCATCGTGGTTCATCAATCGAAGTGTAGATTTAACGCCCAACTTAAACGGCAAACTCAACATCCCGGCTTTTGCCTCACGAATCAGCCCCAATGGAAAATGATGGCCTGGCAGCCAAATTAAGGCAGCTTGGTGGTCGGCATCGAGCAGCACACCACCATACTTAAAAGCAGCTTTGGCACAATGAGTATAAAGCTGATGTAGCGCCTGGCTACGCTCCTGCTCGGTGCGCCCCTCAAAAGCATGAAGCATGAGCGGGTAATGTAAAAAAGCATCAGCCAATATTTGACCGGCTTTTTGGTAAGATACCATAAGTTAATTTAAGATTTAAAACTAACCTTTACGTATAGTAGCACCGAGTTCGGTTTCAAACTTAGCCATCAATCTGCTCATTAGTTTTTCGATTTCTTGGTCTGTAAGTGTTTTGTCGGGATGTTGAAAGGTCATGCTGATGGCGTAGCTTTTCTTTCCGGCTTCAATCTTATCGCCTTTATACACATCAAACAAAGCAATTTGTTGTAATAGCTTTTTGCTTTCTACCTGTGTGAGTTGCTCAATCTGCTCGAAGCTGATGTTTTGATTAACTACCAAAGCCAAGTCACGCTTCACAGCAGGGAATTTTGGCAAAGCTGTAAACTGCACATGCGCAAACTGCGATTTATCCAGCAAATAAGACCAATTAAGATCGGCATAAAACACTTCTTGCTTAATATCAAACTTGGTCAATACCGATCGGTTTACCAAACCAAATCGTGCAATTTCAATGCCTTCATTGCTCAACACGAGTGCATAATCAAAAGGAGATTGTTGAAGCACAGTCTGAGAAAAATGATAATGACCGAGCTTGGTCAAAATCATATTCACTAGTTGCTTGAGGTGATAGTAATTGTACTTATCTCCTTTACCCAACCAACTTTCTGACAAAGTTTGTCCGGTAAGAAACAAAGAAAGATGCAACTGTTCTTGGTAGGCGTTTTCTGTTTTGTGATATGTTTTGCCGAATTCATAAAAACGTAAATCGCTCATTTTGCGGTTTTGATTGTAGGCAATCACCTCCAAGCCCGAATAGAGCATAGAAGTGCGCAAGCTATCGAGGTCGGCTGTTTGCGAGTTGAGGAGTTTGACCTGTTGTTTACGCAATACTTCATTTTCTTCAAATCTTGATTGTGATACCGAGTTGGTCCACACTTCGTTTAAACCACACCCGCTCAACAATTCCGCAATACTGTTCTCTACTTGCGTGGCGTTAACTGCAGGTGAAAAAGTGAGTGCGGACTTTACTGTTTTCGGCAAGGTAAAACTGTTGTAGCCATAAATACGCACAATTTCTTCTACTACATCGGCTTCGCGTTTTACTTCTGATTTATAAGCCGGAATGAACAACTGCCACACATCGCCTTCTTCTTTTTCTATCCTAATGCCCAAACCCGAAAGGATAGTTTTGATAGTTGAAGTTTCTATAGGAAAACCAGCTAATCGCAACATACGATTAACCGACACATCCAAACTCCAATCTGGCAAAGCCGTTGGATAAATGTCAACCACATCAGAGGCAATAGCTCCTCCACAAATTTCAGTAATCAACAAAGCTGCACGTTGCAAGGCCTCGATGGTGATGTTTGGATCAGTACCTTTCTCAAAGTGTGTAGCGGCATCAGTACGTAGACCGTGGCGGCTTGATGTTTTGCGAATGGATGTAGACGAAAAATAGGCACTTTCTATAAATAGATTAACCGTGCTGCTCGTCACGCCACTATCCAACCCACCAAACACTCCGGCCATACACATTGGTTTTTCTGCATCGTTTATCATTAAGTCTTCTGCGTGTAGTGTAAGTTCTTTTTCATCAAGAGTTTTGAACTTGGTGCCGTTAGCGACTTTTTTCACCACCACTTTGGTGTCTTTTATTTTGTCGTAATCAAACGCATGAAGCGGCTGACCATATTCGTGCAACACGAAATTGGTGATGTCTACCACATTATTGATACTTCGCACACCAATAGTACTTAGTTTGTTCTTTAACCAAGTTGGCGAATCAGCCACTTTGATTCCCGCTATACATACCCCCGAGTAGCGCGGACAAGCTTCACTATCCAACACTTCTACATCAATTTTTAAGTTATTGTTCGCTACTTTAAAAGCAGAAACATCGGGGCGTGTAAGCGACACTGGAGCTCGATAAGTAACCGGCAAAACAGTGGCTAAATCACGTGCCACACCAAGGTGCGAGAATGCATCCCCACGATTGGGTGTCAGTCCAATTTCTATGGTATAATCTGTTTCTACTTTAAAATATTCTGCAGCGGTTGTGCCAACGGCAACCGATGAATCAAGCACAATAATCCCCGCATGACTATCAGATAAACCAAGTTCATCTTCTGCGCAAATCATTCCGAAGCTTTCCACACCACGGATTTTAGCTTTTTTCATCACCAATTTATCACCAGAATAGGGATAAATCGTTGCACCGACTTGCGCTACTACTACTTTTTGGCCTTGAGCCACATTTGGCGCACCACAAACTATTTGAAGCAATTCGCCCGTGCCAACATTTACTCTAGTCACAGAAAGTTTATCTGCATCAGGATGTTTTTCACATTCAACCACCTCTCCTATCACTACTCCCGCCAAACTGCCTTTTATACTTTCAAAAAAGATAACATCTTCCACTTCCAAACCTACACCCGTGAGCACTTCGCCCAGGTCTTGTGGAGTCAAGTTAAAATCTACATAATTCTTTAACCAGTTATACGAAATTTTCATGGGAGCGAATATAGGGGTGTTTCTAAAAAAGACTACTTGATTTTAATCTCTTTTCCTTGGTAAATAATTTTACTGTTTTGGAACGCGTGCAGGTAAGCCACCAAATACATGTCATCTTCTTTCCAACCTGCATCCAACACTTTTTTGTACACCTTGCGCACTACGCGTCCGGGCTCACGTGTAGCGGAGATAATATCACCTTGCGTTTCGGAGATAAACTCGCGAACGATATCTTTATGCGTGTAGAAAGTATCAATCACCGAGCCGTCTAGTTGAGCCGTCACAATATCGCTCTCCGCCAAAAGAACAGTCACTTTATTCTCTTCAGAAACAGCTTGGGTATAATGGATTTCGACTACCATGGTCAACTCGCGACTAGTAGAATTGTAGGTGGTTTTTAAATCAATGTTAGCTTTTGGTGTATTCGCCAATTGATTGGCTACCTGGCTAGTCCATTTGCTCTTATCGAGTAAAATTTTGGTTTCTCCGCTAAACACCGTCCTGTCAATCCCGGCTGCCGGTTCCAAACCGATTTGGCCTAAGTAGTCGAAGAGCGACTGGGACTTCTGGCTGCGAAAATCATGTGCACTGAACGGATAAGGCGCCCCCAAAGAATTTATGGGATGAAAACTCACCGCAACTACTTTCCCAGGATTAGCCGTCTTGATGGCGTTAATAATCTGATGGCCTTGAGGGCAGTTCGGACAGCGCACTCCGGTAAATTCTTCAATGACCACGTGTTTGGCTTCCGGAGTTTGTACAGGAGACTCTATGTATGTGGTGTCAGAAACCGAGTTTTGGTTTTTACCCAAGTTGATATCAGGCCCAATTTCTTCGCAAGAAGAAACAAACACGAAAGCAAGAGCAAAAACAACGAAAAGTAACCGATGAATAAACTGCATAACCAAAATTTAAAACGTAGAGTTAATACCTAATTTGACGCCACTAAAGGCAGGCTCTAAACGACAAACACCACCCGTACATACTATCCCCTCAACTTGTTTAACAAAAGCTAACGAGAATCGGTTTGCTCCGTGGGTATAAGCCGCAAAAATGTTGTAATAATGATTGGCGTTCGGATTGATCTCAGGATTAGGTTTAAAGTTCCACATATCCGACACCGCTATTGAGAAATGTGGTGCAAAGTTAAACTCAATCAATCCGAAAATCCACTGGCCATAGTCTTTAATAACATGTTGATATTGCCACTCGGTGCGAATGCTCATTTTTTTATTGATTTTATAGCTTAACTCAAAGAAAGGGGTATAAGCATTTATATCATGGTGGCCTTCTTTGCGGTAAATAAACTTGTTATAGCGGGCAAAGTGAAATCCGATTTCAAACTCTAAAGACTTGGTAGGTTTAAACTGCCCGGCAATGTAAGCCTCACCAAAGAAAGCGGTGTCAGATGGGTTGTATTGCTTCAATAAAAAGTCGCGGATGTAAGCACCTTGAACCGTAAACGTCATTTTTCGGTTAGGTGAATAGGTGATTTCCGTGCCGAATGACAATTCTCTATTTTCTAGTGACTGTGCAAAATACAAAGCGGGTAAGCGCAATGAATTTTGGCGAGAAACAGGCGGCAAGAAACTCAACAAACCATCAAAGAGTGCCTCTGTCGGATTTGGTGAAGTGTGCAAATAAAAGTTCTCCGTGCGTTTAAATTGGAACGTGACACCAAAACCTTTTTTCGAGTAGTTCATAGTGGTAAACACACAGTTTCCGGATGAATTTATCAAGGTATCTTTTGCATCTCTGATTTGATCTTTCTTAATCGCTTCTCGAGTTTTGAACGCCCCTTCTACATACCAGCTAAAGCTCCCTGCGGTCAATGTGTTATAAAAAGTGGCAGCATAGGTATTATACTTTGGCACAAAGCGACCGAGTGTGTCATAAGTTTCTATAGTTGACACTACTTGGTCAATACTCTCTTTATCCATGCTACGGTTTAAAATACCCACACCCGGCTGCAACAATACTTTGTCTTTTATATTAAAGTTCCCATCGGCATTAAACCCGAAGATGATTGGTTTTTGTATACTAAACTTCAACTTTTGAACTCCGGCAAAAGCTTTTAATCGAACTACTTCTTTAATATCATACTCTAACCTAGCTCCAAGTATAGCGTTATCAATGCCAAGAGGTCTTTCTTCATAGCTGCGAAAGATAATTCCAGAGCCGATTTGGTCATAAATATAACCACCGGTGATGGTTAAATCTTTTACTTTCTTTTTTATATAAAAATTACCGATGCCCACAGCAGTATATGGCGTGGTAGGCACACGGAGAATAGAGTTATAAAACACATCCATTCTAACTCCGGCCTCTAAGCCAAACTTCTCGTTAGTATAATTCAAATTTAACCAAGCATCAGCCCCAATTTTCAGATTGTCATAATGCGGTAAATTGAAAGCGCCAATTTTCTCATCGCGAATAAAAAAGTTGGCGTTAGATTGAAAAGCACCCGAGAAATAACCGGATTGCGCGATTACTGAAAGAGTATTAGTCAATAAGAAAGTTGACAAACACAAAAGCCTTATCCACATTATAAAAACTATATTTTAAGCAGTAAAGGTATCAGAATTGTGATTGTATAAAAATGGTTTATTTTCGGATAATATTTCTTTTTTGGCACGACAGTTGGTTAAACAACTACAAATCTATCAAAATGCAAAAAACAAGTTTTTTTATCGCCACAATAATAATCGCTCTTTTTAGCCATGCTCAAGAGAAGACAGTATTGGAAAAAATATTAGGCGAAAAAACATTGCCATCTATTACTTTACTTGACATGAATGGCAAAAAAGTGAATGTGGCAGACTATGGCAAATCCGGTAAAATCACCATTCTCAGCTTTTGGGCCACGTGGTGTATTCCTTGTAAAAAAGAGCTAGCAAACATGGCAGAATTACAAGAAGATTGGGCTAAAAAATACAATACGCAAATTGTAGCAGTTTCAATAGATGATTCTAGAAATACTACTAAAGTTAAGCCTTATGTTGATGGTCAACGATGGGAGTATGAGGTATTACTCGATGTTAACCAAGATTTGAAACGAAACTTAAACATACCGAGTGTACCGTTTACTATCTTAGTTGACTCGGAAGGCAAAATTGTATACACTCACTCCGGTTACACCGAAGGGGATGAATACGTTTTAGAAGAGCAGATTCAGAAAATCAAAAAGTAAATATCAATACTACTTTTTCTTTGATGACCGGCCTGTAGGCTGGTCATCTGTTTTATAGCCCAGTCCTGCAGCCAATTTATAGTTCTTTAGTGCTAATTTTTTCTTCCCAAGACCGGTGTAAGCATCACCCAAAGCTTGATAAGTGTTGGCGTAGCCTGCATCATAAGTAACTGCTTTATTCAAAAACTCAACCGCCTTACCATATATACCTATTTTATTAGCACACATTCCGGCACCATAGAGAAAGTCTCTACTTTCACCTAACTTTTGAAGCGCAGTTTCGTAGCTATTGAACGCCTCTTCAAAACTCTTGTTGGAAATGTATGCTTTACCCAATTCGCTGTAGGCTTGCGGATTTTTAGGATTCATGCGAATTATATTCTGCAAGTAAGAAGCGGCATGCACATAATCATTATTCTTTTGTGCTATATTCACCAAGTTCCAGCCTACTTTTTCGTTGTTTCTGTTTATGGCGTATAATCTTGCTAGATACTTTTCTGCATTTTTGAGGTCGTGCTGTTCTAAATATATCTGTGCAATCAAAGCAACTGTATTTGAATCCTTCGGCATCAATATAAACGCTTGTTCTAAACTCACCAAGGCTGCAGTTTTGTCATTCAAGCCAAAATGAATTCTACCGAGATTATAATGCGCCATGCCGTTCAACTTATCGAGAAGTATTGACTGACAGAAATAATTACGAGCAGTTAGATAGTTATTTTGCACCATGTAGCATACTCCGACCAAGTTGTGTACGTCCGAACGATTAAAATTCAAATCCAATATGCTTCGGTAGTTAACGAGAGCTTCATCGTACTTGCCTTGGTAAAACTGAGCATTCGCCAAATAATAAAGGGCAAAAGTGTCTTTGGGTACCAACTTTAAATACTCTTTGAAAAAAAATTCACTAGAGTCAAAACGAGCAACATTATAACTGCTGGCACCGTTGCTCAGAACTTGACGTTGATACAACTCAGGCGTTAAATTGGCCGATGCAATACGGTTATAGATTTCATCTTGAGGTTTAAATCTTTGCGCTTCTTCGTGTGCTTTGCTACCAGCTTGATCATTTCTCAACGAATCGTAGGCCATAGCCATCAATCCTGCTACTAAACCATCTCCTTCACCTAGCGCTACCATTTTTTGACAGTTTAAAATACAATCAATGTATTTGGCTTGTGCAAAGTTCCTAATCGCATCAACTCTCAAATTTTTTGTGTCACTAGAAGTTATTCTAGCCGGAGATTGTGCATTGACTAAAACTGCCAACCATACAAAAATTGCGATAAATACACCCTGCTTCATATATCTCGGTTTTATATTTTAAATCTCTCTGAGACCACTAGTTCCTTACTCCCGGCAGTGTACTTATAAAATCCCTCACCAGTTTTTGCACCCAAATAGCCCGCAGTCACCATATTGACCAATAGTGGACATGGCGCATACTTTGGATTGCCAAAACCAACGTGCAACACATTTAAAATAGCCAGACAAACGTCCAAGCCTATAAAATCTGCTAATTGCAACGGTCCCATTGGATGAGCCATACCCAGCTTCATCACAGTATCAATTTCAGCTATCCCAGCTACTCCTTCGTGTAGCGTTATTATTGCTTCGTTTATCATAGGCATCAAAATCCTATTGGCCACAAAGCCGGGGTAATCATTCGCCTCTACAGGTATCTTTCCTAGTGTACGAGTACATATATCAATTTGTTGCAATGTTTCGCGACTAGTTGCGTAGCCATTGATAACTTCTACCAACTTCATCACCGGAACCGGATTCATAAAGTGCATGCCAATCACTTTGTCGGGGCGTTTTGTTGCTGCACCAATCCGCGTGATGCTAATACTTGATGTGTTAGACGCTAAAATAGTTTCCTGCTTACAGATCTCATCAAGCTGCTTAAATATTTTCAACTTGATATCTACGTTTTCTGTGGCAGCTTCTACTACTAAATCTGCATCGGCACATACATCAAAGGATGTGGCTATGCTTAGATTTTTAAGTGTTTCTGCTTTCTGCAACTCTGTGAGCGTTTGTTTAGCAATCAAACGATCTAGGTTTTTAGTGATAGTCGCTATAGCTTTAGTTAGTTGCTCGGCAGATAAATCCACCAATTTCACTTCAAATCCATTCATAGCAAAAACGTGGGCAATGCCATTACCCATTGTTCCGGCACCAATTACAGCTACTTTAGAAATCATACGGTTCAAATTTAAGTTTAGAAAAATTAATATTTATTAAATAACTAATACGTTGTGGATATAACTAAACACTAATAGACACTCTTATAAAAAAGTTGAGCGAAATCATTTTTTATAGGAACTAAAGAAACTATTCCACTGAATTGTCAATACTCCAAAAATACCTTCCTTAATTATGTTCCTGCTCATTTTTGAAACGCCCTCTACTCGCTCGGTGAAAATGATGGGTACTTCAACAAAACTAAATCCTAGTCTTTTAGCAGCAAATTTCATTTCAATTTGAAAAGCATAGCCAATAAATCTGATTTTATCTAAATCTATCGCTTCAAGCACTTTTCTTTTATAACAGATAAAACCGGCTGTTGGATCTTTGATACCTATCCAAGTAACGAGGTTGACATAAATGGATGCTGATTTAGATAATCGGATACGATCTTTCGGCCAGTTGACAAAACCACCACCCGGAACATAGCGAGAGCCTATCGCTACATCATAGTTTTGCTTAGCACATGCACCATGCAGGCGAATAAGGTCTTCCGGATTATGGCTAAAATCGCAATCCATTTCAAAAATGTATTGATAGTTGCGTTCTAATGCCCATTTGAAACCGGTGATGTACGCAGTGCCTAATCCCAATTTACCTTGACGTTCAATCAAAAACAACCGTCCGAGAAATTCGCTTTGCAACTCTCTCACCTTTGCACCGGTGCCATCGGGAGAACCATCGTCTATTATGAGCAAATGAAATGAATGCGACAAGTCAAACACTTTTCGCACCATTTTTTCAATGTTGCCCAACTCGTTGAAAGTAGGTATTATGACTATGCTATCGCTCAAACCTATGTTTGTTTATTGTAAAAATTTAGGTGTAACAAATGTAAAAGTTGAATTCACTTTAGGAAATGAATTTGGCTTTTTTTCACTACTTCAAGCTTTCTTTTATCTCTTTTAGCTTTTGCTTGGTGTGTTGAGCGAAGTCACCTTCCATCATCCAACGGTAGTAACCTTGGTCGGTTTTAAGTACATCATCAACTCTGCGTCCTTTATGTTTTCCAAAATTAAATGTTGCTTTCCCGTTGACATACATAAATCGTCTACCACTATCAATAAATATTTCATCATTCGACAATTGGTGCAGTTGGTCTACATCGTTGCTCAACTCGTCATATTTTCGTATTTGAGCTAACAGAACTTCGTAAGTAGCCAAAGTATCGGCCTCTGCACTATGAGCATTCACCAGCGTTTTGTCACAATAAAATTGATAAGCTGCCTCTAACGTACGTTTTTCAAAATGCGTGTAAATGCGATGCACATCTACCAAAGCACGATTTTCTATACTAAAACTCAAGCCTACACGGATAAACTCTTCCAACAACATCGGCACATCAAAACGATTGGAATTAAACCCCGCAAGGTCGCATGGGTTGAGGAAATCAAAAATCTCTTGTGCCAATTGCGCAAATGTGGGCGCAAGAGCAATATCCTCATCATAGATGCCATGCACCAATGATGCTTCAACAGGTATGGGAATGGTTGGATTAATGCGATGTGTCAATAAAGTAGTAGTGCCGTCCACATTAGCGCGCAGAATACTAATCTCTACAACTCTATCTTTCACAAAATCAACTCCTGTTGACTCTATATCAAAAAAGGCTAAAGGACGTTTGAGGTTTAACTTCAACGAAGCAGCATCAAATAGGTTTGGTTGTTGGTTCACTATTTATTGATTTAAAATTTGAGTAGTTAATTCATCTAAATTTAGTCCTGAAAAATTGCCGGATGTCATTAGCAAAAGATTTTTGCCGGACCACGATTGGTTAATCAGAAAACTCTTCAACACTTCTCTGTCCGTTATCACTTTCAGCTTATCATTATCAAATGCCTCACGCACCAAAGTTTCGTCAAACAAGTCCATATTTTTGTGGGCAAATGTCTCCTTATCTAAAAAAACAACCGGAGTATCCGCCTGATTCATTGATCCGGCATATTGATTTAAAAATTCTTTATTTAGACTACTAAAAGTATGTAACTCCATCACAGCTATAAGATGTTGCTGAGCGAATTGTTGCTTCATTGCTTTGGTTGTAGCTGCTAATTTTGAAGGCGAATGGGCAAAGTCTTTATAAATGGTGGTTTGCTCGTTTTTGCCTTGCAACTGCAAGCGATTGGCCGCTCCTTCAAAAGTAGCAATGGCTCGGTAAAAATCTTCATCAAAAACACCAATTTCATTGCAGATATATTTTGCTCCTGAAATGTTTTGCAAATTGTGTTGTCCAAAAACAAGAATACCAATTTCTCCGAAATCGGTCATTAAGTATGTTTTGTTATTCTTGACTACATGCGGGTGAGTATCGTAAGGACGAGTGCGCACTTTAGCATCAAATGCATTAAATATCCGCTTTAACTCTTCGTCCTCCTTGTACCAGGTCAAAAAACCCCACTCTTCTACACTGTAGGCAAACTTGCGAAACTGCTCCACGTAACCTTCATACTCCGGAAAAACATTGATATGATCCCAAGCGATGCCGGAAATCAATGCTGCATTGGGTTTATAGAACAGAAACTTCGATTCGCGATTAATCGGAGAAGCTAAATACTCATCACCCTCCAGAATAATGATTGGTGCATTTTCGGTGATTTTCACACTAGTGTCAAACCCTTTCACCTTCGCTCCTACTAGATAATCAAAATCATAACCGGTTCCTTTAAGTACATGCATGACCATGGATGTAATCGTAGTTTTGCCATGGCTGCCCGCTATGACTACACGTTGTTTATTTTTAGAAACTTCATAAATGTACTCCGGGAAAGAGTAAATCTTAATACCTAACTCTTGTGCTTTTAACAACTCTGGATTATTCTCACGAGCGTGCATTCCTAGTATTACTGCATCTAAATCTTCAGTAATATTATTTGCATCAAATCCAATAGTAGCAGGCATTATACCTTCATTGGAAAGGTTGGTTTTTGCGGGATCTACAATTTTATCGTCAGAACCAGTAACTTGATGGCCTTTTCGCTTTAGTGCAATCGCTAAATTGTGCATAACAGCACCACCAATAGCTATAAAATGTATTTTCATTCAAGTTCTTTATATTTGCGCACAAAATATTTGATTTACATTCACGTTCAAATGTAAAAAACTAACAATTATGAAGACCATGAAAAATTTAGTGCTTGCTGTTATTGTATTCGGATTTGTTGCAGCTACTTCTTCTTGCAACAAACATACTTGCCCAACATACTCTAAAACTAACGAAACCGTTCAGACTGACCGAGTTTAATTACTCGAACCAATGAATTGGAAAAATTTAGTAGAAGTCGAAGAACTCGACCGGTTAATTATTTTATCTAATACAACTCCCGTTCTATTATTTAAGCATAGTACGAGGTGCAGTGTTAGTCTTATGGCTAAACGCTCCTTGGAATCTGAATGGAATTTTTCCGCAGAACAAATTGTACCTTATTATTTAGACCTAATTACCTATAGGTCAATCTCTAACCGCATAAGTGAAGTTTTCAATGTAACTCATGAATCTCCCCAAGCTATTTTGCTAAAAAATGGTAAAGTCCTTTACCATACTTCACACAGCGAAATCAGTGCAGAAGACATAGGTAATCACTTAAATTAAACTCACTAATTCTATTTTCGTCTCCACATTTTTGGACATAGTGCGAAACTTATTTCGACCGTTGTTAGGTAAATCTAAAAAAAAAGATTTCAATTTGTTGAACATAACAACCCACATATTTTTTAACTAAATCATTTTTATGGCTGACAAAAACGGCAAACTCAATCTTAAAAACCTTACTTTTTCAGACAGTGTTTCTTACTACTTTGACAAGGCAGCACCTTTTACTGATTCTCCGCAAGGGCTACTAGATCAAATCAAAGCTTGCAACAGTATTTACAAAATGAATTTCCCCGTAAAATACGGCAATCAAGTAAAAGTAATTGAAGCTTATCGCGTACAGCACTCTCATCATCGTTTACCTACCAAAGGCGGCATTCGTTATTCACTTCACGTAGATCAAGATGAAGTGATGGCACTGGCAGCTTTGATGACTTACAAATGTGCTTTGGTTGATGTGCCCTTTGGTGGTGCTAAAGGCGGCATTAAAATTTCACCAAGAAACACATCCCCAGAAATTTTAGAAAACATTACTAGACGCTACACAAGTGAACTAGTGAAGAAGAATTTCATCGGTCCCGGTATAGACGTTCCTGCTCCTGACTACGGTACAGGTGAGCGCGAAATGGCTTGGATTGTAGATACATACATGACCCTACGTCCTGGGGAGATTGATGGCTACGCCTGTGTGACCGGAAAACCAGTTTCGCAAAACGGTATTAAAGGAAGAACGGAAGCAACAGGTCGCGGTGTTGTTTATTCTTTGAATGAAGTTTGCTCATATAAAGATGATATGCAACAACTTGGTTTAGAGGTAGGATTAGACGGAAAGCGCGTAATTATTCAAGGGTTGGGTAACGTAGGTTATCACACCGGAAGAATTATTCAAGAATATGGCGCTGTGGTTATAGCTGTTGCTGAAAGCGATGGAGCAATTTATAACGAAAAAGGAATAGACGTAGAGGCTTTGCACAAATACCGTATAGAGAAGAAATCCGTAAAAGGATTTCCGGGTGGAAAATATATTGCCGACTCAATTTCGGCACTAGAATTAGAGTGTGATATTCTTATTCCGGCTGCACTTGAGCGTCAAATCACTGAAGTCAATGCACCACGTATCAAAGCTAAAATTATCGCTGAAGCTGCAAATGGACCTATTACTCCGGGTGCAGAAAAAATATTATTGAAAAAGGGTACAATGATTATACCCGATATCTATATTAATGCAGGAGGAGTAACTGTTTCGTATTTTGAGTGGTTAAAGAACTTATCACACGTTCGTTTTGGTCGTATGCAAAAACGCTACGAAGAGAAACACCAATCCAACTTCATCAAACTCGTTGAAGATTTAACTGGAAAATCGGTTCCTAAATCTAGAATTGATAGCCTAATTCACGGTGCAGACGAAATTGACTTAGTCAACTCCGGCCTCGAAGACACGATGATTAATGCCTACCGAGACATCCGCGAATTTAAAAAACGCAAACGCAACGTCACAGATTTACGCACTGCAGCTTTTGCTGTTTCCATCAACAAAATCCGCGATAGTTACTATACGATGGGTATTTTCCCTTAGTAGATTTTAGTATCCAACATTCTCCAAAGCCATTCCCATCTCGGAATGGCTTTTTTATATCACACAATAACAAATTTATAATCACGTTTACAACTCCAAAATAAAATTATGAAAACATTAATAATGCTATTTTCTGCCTCATTTCTAATTCTCAACTCTAGCTGTAGCAAATGTGACGATTGTTTTGACCAGCAGCTATATAATCAATACAAAAACTCTTTTTGCACTGCAGATTGTCCGGGTGTGACAGCTTGCAACGGCAAAACATATTGTAACGAATGCGAGGCCAAGAGAAATGGCTACAGATTAAAGTAAATTAAACACTCGGCAACGAAATTCTGAAGGTAGTACCTTTGCCAATTTCCGATTGTTTAACTACAATCTTCCCTTGATGATACTCTTCAACGATACGTTTTGTCAAGGATAATCCAAGCCCCCACCCCCTGCGCTTGGTAGAGTAGCCCGGTTCAAAGATAGTAACAAACTTTCCTTTAGGGATACCTTTTCCGGTGTCTGATATATCAATGATTACACCGCTAGAATCGGCAGTTGCCTCTACATCAATTTCTCCTTCTCCATCCATGGCGTCAAGCGCATTTTTCAATAGATTTTCCAATACCCAATCAAACAATTGTTGATTGATTTGAAACACCAAACCATCTGCGCAGTAAAGACGCATTTTTACTTTGTTGCTACTTCGTTTTTGCATGTAGTCAATATTTCGCTCCAATACTTCTTTCACGCTATGAGAAGTTAACTTCGGTACAGAACCAATTTTCGAAAACCGATCGGCTACCAATGAAAGTCGCTCTACATCGTGTTGCAATTCATTTAAAATGTGTTCATTGCCGCTCAAACATTCGGTGTCGCGCATGTACTCAATCCATCCTTCAATAGAGGAAATGGGAGTTCCCAATTGATGTGCGGTTTCTTTGGCCATGCCTACCCAAACTAAGTTTTGTTCCGCTCTTCTTGCATTACTGAATGCTAAATAAGAAATCAACAAAAACGCAGAAAAAATGGCTAACTGCACATAAGGAAAAAGTCGAAGTTGTTGCAATGTTTCGGAGTCATTGTAATAAATATAGCGCTTAACGCCCTCCCCCAAATCTACTACAATAGGTTCATGTGAAGATTGCATTTCCTTAATCAATTTCAACGCTCCATCAGTACTTCTAATAGCCGCTGAATCTACATTGCCGAAATCCAATACATTCATGTTCTCATCGGTTAATATAACCGGTGCACTCACAGAGTTAAGAACAACTTCACTAATAAAAGTCTCTAGTAAGTCACTTAGTGTTTGCTTTAGCTTACTGAATAGATTGGAATCTTTATAATAAATGAAATTTATACTTTGTCCGTAGTTAACCAATATAGGCTCGTACATAGAAAAATCATCACTAATTGACTTGGGTAAATCTGCGATATTGGTAATGCCTTTGGCTAATTCTATATTTCTAACACCCAAAATATTTCCGGCATCATCGGCAAGAATAGCAGGGATACCTGTGTTGGATGTAATAATTTCATTGAAAAAAGTCAGTAAATCATTGTCATTTAACGTAAGAACAAATTTGGTAGATTGGGCATAGATATTGACTTTCCTTCGTTCATCTTCGGCAAGCTTAGTAAACAACTCTTTAGTGTAACGCACCAATCGGGCTTTACGTCCAATAGCCTCTGCCCATAATCTTGCTTTATATTTTTCCTCAGTAGCAAGTTTATTTGCTAATTGATTTGTATATACCACCGTAGCCACACCAATCACTAAAGCGATGATGAGCAAGACTAATTTAAAGTTTGATTTACGTGCGTATATATCCATCGACTAGGTAAATATAATCAACTTAATTTTTGTCATCGAAGTCGATAAACTCTGGTGGTGATTGTGTATCAAAATACTTCTCCTCCCGTTTCTTTTCATTTTCATCTACCTTAATCGGTGAATTATTAAGCAAATTTTTAAGTACATCCTTCTCTTTCTTAAAGTCCTCTTTCAATTTATTCCGCGAAGAAGCTTTGTCATATTTTATCTTCAAATTGTCAATTGGCCCAAGTAGAGACAAATAAATATTTACTCCTTCATATGGGTCACTTTCAATATACTGGAGGTCGGCATTATTATTACGATTAAACTTTTGCGCAAGTAACTTATGTAAATTGACCTTTAAGTGATAGTCTACAGTATTATCAAAGTAGTGATAACCAAAAAACATCAAATTGAGTGCTGATGTTTTAATTTCAAACTCCGGAACGTCAAATCGCTTGTTCGCAATTTTTATTGTATTTGTTAATTCTGCAAAACGAACATCTTCAAGTTCAGACACACGAATAAACTTTGACGCTGCTTTCAATGGTTCGAAATTGAGTAATCGACCTTCTTTTATGGAGAAATCAATAATCGCTGTCAAAGATTCTTGATCAAGTGTCTTATAATCTTTCCAAGTGGCGTTAAGCGACATTGCACTTGTCAACTTGCCTTTGAGATTTTTATCCGTTAAAGTAGTTTGACCAAAGTTATCTGCTTGCTGGAAGATAATAGGCAAGTCTAAACCAACAGCACTTATATCACAATTAATATTTAAATCTTTATTGTTAATAAAAGAAATTAACCCTTTAGTTTGCACATCGCCACCCATGGCCACCGTGTTCAATTGATTAATTCGAATTAAGCCCGGTGATATTTGAAGTGATGCATTTAGTTCTTCAAACTTCATTTTAAGGTAGGTGAATTGCTCAACCGATACTTCTAAATTTCCGCGCATATTGAAGACCTCGGCAATGTTTAGTTTCTGCTTTTTTGAGGCTATGTCTTTTATCTTTTTCTTATCAAAAGCGTCAATCAGTGCAGACAAATGAAAATTCTTCATTTTCAGTTTGCCATTCACATCAAGTACTACTTTGTTGGCTGTTCTGTTTTCACTCAAGTTATAAATAAAAGGAAACAAATTTTGGATATCGCCACTAAAAGTAAAATCTGTACTCAGCATATTGAGTGTCAAATTTTGAGCTTCTAATCTGTCATTTTCATATTTTAATAATCCATTAATGTTACCGTATGTAATATCATTTTGCCTAAACTCTATGCCATTTAATTTAAACTGACCTGAGCCTACTAACGATGAATTAGCAATGTCAGTAAAATCACTTTTTCTACCTACTAAGTGAAACTGATTAAATAAAATCGTACCGTCAATATCCTGAGCTATAGTATCTGAAACAAATGACGATAACTCAGCAAGGTGCAATGTCCCATTGGCAAAAAGGTCAAATGATGGATCTGATAGGTTATTTACGAGGAGTTTAAATTGAAAAGGTTTATCGTTCAGTGTACAATTAAAGTTGCTGATTTGAAGTAGGTCTCTCCCTTTTTTATCTACAGAATATGTGGCTTTTGCATTTACATTTTTCAAAAACTTATTGTACTTCCCTAACTTAATTTCACTGTCTTTCAGTTCAGCTTTCAATACCACATCGGGCATAGAAGACTTACCTAATATACCTTTAACCGTTGCCTCTAAACTATAAGCACCCGAACCTTTAGCCTCTATAAAATTCTCGCTGTATCGTGCCGGCATTAGAGAAAATAGTTGCTGCATATCAGCACCATCATTCTTCAATGTAAAATCGAGTTCTGTTTCATTAAAACGGGTCGCAAAAAAACCGTCAATAGCAAAATTAACTTCATCAAGTCGAATATTCCCCTCTTTGAAGCGATATTTACCAGTTGTCCTATTTACATCCAATACAAAATTGGTGTTCACTTTTTTCCCTTCTAAGAAAAAATCATCTTGACTTGAAAATTTATTGATTGTAAATCTAGCTTTGGTATCAAGTGTGAAATTAGTTTCCGAAAAATTGCCTTGCATTTGCGCTTCATCAAAAAAGAAATTGAGATGTGTATGCTGTAATTTATCGGAGTAAGTAAACTTCACTCTCTTGAAATCAACTTTACGTAATTTAACGGCTAGGCTTGAGGATTTGTCAGAGGTGTCTTCCTTAAAAATAGCGTAATTCCATTTACCTTTGGCATTGCGCAAAAGATTAACTTCTCCATTGCGAATCAATATCCGATTAAACTCCACCTCATTACTCCAGAGGGAAAAGATATTACACAACAACGACAGTTCTTCAACTGCTATTAACTTTTTATTCCCGCTTACCAATTTATCATCAATACTTACTTGAGAAAAGGTAAGTGATGCATTTGGAAAATGTTTAAGTAACGACAGTTTAATACCTCCGTCAACCTTCACCGGCACAGTTACTTTTTTATTAATTTCTGTAATGATTACAGATTTCACTTTCTCTTCGAGCAAAAAACCTAGGACAAATAAGCTGCCAACTGTAACAACAACTATTAATAACAAACCTACAAGTAGTTTAATCCACTTTGAGGTATTTAAATGAGGTTTAATATTTTCGGTAGTCGACTTCATTGTTATTTAACGCAACTTTTGACGTTAAAATACATTCTAACTGTTAAGTCTCAAAAATGAAGAATTTAAAATGTAAACTTGTGTTCGGTATGAAAAAGATATGGCTGCTCTTAGTTTGTATTTGTATAGTTAACGCTACAAATGCACAGACAATCGAAAGTGTACTACCTCATTCTTTTAGTGATTTAGAACTAAAGACCGAAAGCAATCCAGTTACATTACTGCGTTCATTTACGCAAAGTGAGTTAGATTCTCTTGACGTATCGGAGGCAGGTCAAGGACTTTTACCCAAATTTTCACGCTCTATTAAAACTGATTTAAACCTAATAAATAGTGGGCAATGGACTGAACTACAAAATGGAGATAGAGTATGGCGTATAGCCATCAAAGCACCAAAGGCTAAAGCACTCATTCCTTTTTTTAATGAATTTTACCTTCCAAAATCCGCTACTCTTCACGTTTACTCCCCTGATAGAAAAGAAGTAATTGGAGCTTTTACCTCTTTGAATAATACTAGTGACGGTTTCTTTTGTGCAGGAATTTTACACGGTGAAGAAATCATTATTGAATATTATGAACCAAAAGAAGCAAACAAGGAAGGCAAATTAGCTATTCATGAATTGGGTTATGCTTACCGCTGGGTGAATGGCATTGAAGATGCTGACCGCGATTTTGGTGGATCGGGAAGTTGTGAGGTGAATGTAAATTGCGCTGAAGGGAATAATTTTCTGGACCAAAAAAATTCAGTCGTACGTATTTTAGTGCAAAGCAACACCGGTCAAGGTTGGTGTTCGGGTGCGTTAATCAATAATGCCAGAAACGATTGTACCCCTTATTTGCTCAGTGCACAACATTGCAGCGAGGGTACAAGCACTGCTCAGTTCAATCAATACGTTTTCTACTTTAACTACGAAGCTGCGGGCTGTAATAATCCATCATCAGAAGGAAGTTTAGCCAATAAATTTATAAATGGATGTGCTAGAAAAGCTGATAGCAATGATGGAGGTGGCTCGACAGGTTCCGATTTTATCTTACTGGAGTTAAATTCTGCTCCCAATGCATCTTGGTCACCATTTTATGCCGGTTGGAACATTTCTAACACCGGAGCAAGTTCAGGCGTTGGCATTCATCACCCCGGTGGTGACATTAAAAAAATATCTACGTTTACGCAGCAAGCTACAAGCACCGCTTGGGGAACAGGCACAGGTTCGCATTGGCGTATATTTTGGTCAGCTACTACCAATGGACATGGAGTAACCGAAGAAGGGTCGTCCGGCTCGCCTATATTCAATAGCAACGGTGAGATAGTAGGTACATTGACAGG
Organism: Bacteroidota bacterium; assembly: GCA_947457525.1. Classification (GTDB taxonomy): domain Bacteria; phylum Bacteroidota; class Bacteroidia; order Chitinophagales; family LD1; genus Bog-950. Next base: position 27,686 of record CANGXE010000001.1, read on the forward strand.
TGGCGATTCTTTTTGCAATTCTCCGAACCAACCTGATCAATACGGTAAATTTTCTTATCACTGGACATCCAATGGCTCAACAGCAGCTAGACAACTTAAACCATGGCTTGATCCGGATAATTCGGGTATAACAAGCTTAAGTGGAGTTTATTCCCCTTGCGCAGCTACATTAAGTAATGATGCCGGCATTCAAACAATTCAGCAACCAGCTGGAATAGTATGTGGAGCGACCATAAACCCGGTTGTAGTTCTAAAAAACTACGGAAGTAACACGTTGACATCTGTAACCATCAACTACACTATCAATGGTGCACTTAGCACTTATAACTGGAGTGGTAGTTTGAATACATTTAGCTCAACAGTTGTTAATTTGCCAAGTGTAGCCGGTCAAGCCGGAAATAATGTATTTATAGCAACTACTAATAACCCTAACGGTTCAACAGACTTGAACTCTGCGAACGACTCAAAAACCACCAATTTTACATTATCGGGAATTGCATCTAATCTCAACCTCTATCTTAAAACAGATGAGTATGGTTCAGAAACAACATGGGAAGTAAAAAACAGTAATAATGTACTACTTTACAGCGGAGGACCATATACTGATAACAACAATGGTCAAATCATCAATACCCCACTATGTTTACCCAATGGTTGTTACACTATGTTTTTATATGACGACTATGGCGATGGAATGAATGGCAATTTGACCGGTGAAATGACATTATCTGATGTAAATACAGGTACAATTTATGCCACACTCACTAATCCCGGGTTTGGTGATGCGATAAGTTTTAATTTTTGCACACAAGCCAGCGATATTAGCCAACTTGGAAATATAACACACCGTATCTACCCTAATCCTAACAATGGGCAATTTGTGATTTCTACCGAAAATACCAATGACTTAAAGTTACGAGTTTATAACGCGGTGGGGCAATTAATCCTTCAATCTGAAATTTCAGATAAACTTTACGCAATAGATTTAACGGCACAACCGACAGGTGTTTATTATGTCCAACTGCTGCAAAATGGCTCTATCGCCACAGAAAAAATAATTATTCAATAAATAATATGAAAATACTTTTTTCAATTAGCCTATCGGCTATACTCCTACTTAGCGTTGGCTGCAAGTCTAGCAAAACAACTAAAACGACCACAGAACAAAACGCTGCTGTTCCGTCTATTATCACTAGCACTAACTTTAGAAAAGTTGAAATTGACAAAGAAATATTCAACGCCACTACTAATCTACCTGCATTCGACACTGCTTACATCATTGCTGACACTTTACACATTATCACCGGCAAACTACAAGCTTGTGACGCAGAGCATTTTTCTACGTTTACGAATGGCTCTATGATGAAATCATTGCCACCACAAGGTTTAGTCAAACTTTTTTTGATGGCTAACCCAACTTGCAAGAACACCTCGGCTTTTCACCTAAAATTCAACTTAGTGAATATGCGATTTAGACAAGACAACAAGGATGGCGGCAATCGCACTACCATAGTTCGTTTATTGGGTTGGGAAACGCCCCTCACCTATCGTTTCTAATCTAAATTAGATGGCAAAGGGATGAGCACCGACACTTTGTTGGTATACTCCTCAAATCCTTTTTTATTTTTCTTATTTTTTTCTTCCATCATAGGTATGGATGCGAAAAGAAACATGATGGTCATAGCTACAAAGCCAATAGCTGACCACCAATAGTCCGGAGCAACGGCCATCATCATCACCCAAAGCCCAAACCAAAAACTGATTTCACCAAAATAGTTGGGATGGCGAGAGTAACGCCAAAGTCCGGTTTTGATAAACTCATTGGGCTTGGCTGCTCGCTTAAACGTGCGCATTTGTTCATCGGCAACCAGTTCAATAATTGTGGCAATGACTGCAATGGCAAATCCTACATAAAGTAACCATGAATTTAATTCTTGTGGTTGGTAAAACGCATAATAAACTGGCAGTAAACCAAGAAAAACCATCACCGTAGGAAAAAGATGAATGCCTCCCAAGTTGGTTAACCAATAGATAGATGGATTTTTATCATGCAACATTTTATAGCGCCAGTCTTCATGTCCAAGTCCCGTCCAACCGCGCATCCAATTGTAAGTTAACCTAACCGCCCAAAACAAAATGGCTACCAAAAACAAAGTCCCTACTAAGCTTTCACCCGGGAAAATTCGCCACCATCCGTAGGCAATAAAAGGTGGCACCACACTCCAATAAGCATCATACAAACTAGAGTTTTTGAAGATTACACTAAACAGAAAAATACCTAAAGTAGCAGCAATATCTGCCACGAAAGTTTCTGCTAAAACATTGCCGCCATAGCCACTTTTCTTCATCGCCAACAAAGCTAATCCCGCTACTAGTACTGCAAAAAGATATGCTGCAAAACATATTATATAAGAACGACTAAGTGAATGATTTGAATTCATGGCTTCGGTTTAGAACATAACAATAGCCATTTTGAATGGTTTATAAAAAAACTGCCCCTCCGAAATCCGAAAGGGCAGTTTGAATATAAATAAGAGCTGCACTATTGCATCACCAATTTACCTTGAACAACCTGTTTGTTGTTTTGAAGAATTTGGAAAGCGTAGAAACCTGAAGCTAAACCATTTCTATCAAAACCAATAGTATTGCCGATAGATAGTATATCCGCCACTTGTCTGCCCATCAAATCGGTAACGATTAATCGGAAATTTTCACTGTTGTCACTCAATTTGAACATGGCATAATCACTCATTGGATTTGGTGCAACGATGACGTTAGTTTTTACCACTTCATCAATGCTATTCACATCAATAAATGTAATTTCTGATTCGTTAGTAATCACCGGCTCGTTGAAGTCAAAATAGATAGCGGCTTCGTCTAAAATTTTGTAGCCCGCAGCTAAGCCATTCTTAGCATCAATGGTAAATTTCACAAAACCGTGGCTGTTTGGCTCGTCATTAGTACTATCCGGCAACATGATGTTTGAGAACTTGTAATTTACATTTTTCCCTGTGCGTGTAACTATGCATGGGTGACTTGATCCCAAGAACGTAAACGTACCTTCTTCTAAATCAGACGCCAATTCATCTAGGATAACTACGTTCACCGCAGGTGCAGTTCCGGTGTTTTGGAAGTTGACGATATACTCGATTTTTTGGTAAGCATTGATAGAAGAAACCATTTGATAAGTTGGGTCGTCATAATTGGTTTCTACAGCCAATTTGTTGTTTGGATCCCAGCTACCTACAACGGTTTGGTGGATAGTATCCACGTTGTTGGTTTGATTTACATCATTACATGACGAGTTAATATTCACTAAGTTGAAAAATGGTGTGCCTAAAGCTAATGTTTGGGGAGCAGAGAAATTGACAAAAAAGTTTTGTGTGCTGCCCGGTAACAAGTTGCTAACGTTCCAACTAATTGTTTTGGTAGAAGCATTGTGTGAAGTAGCCGAAGGGCTTGAGTAGCTAAAATTCAAATTAGGGTCGTAATACATATTTGCTGTTCCACTTGCAACGGTACTACCCACATTAGATATACTTACATAGTAATAAGCAGAAAAACCGGGAGTCACTGTACTGTTTGGCGACACATCAATACTCAAATTACAAACACCCGGCTGGCAGTAAACTGCGAAGTTGTTGTTGCTGTATATCTGACCAACAACTGCCGTTACCGGTAGAGAAGTTGGCGCGATAGCACAACTTTGAGTTTGGTTGCCACCAATAGTGATAGTATAAGTTCCGGCAGGTACACTCACGCAATAGTCACCTAATGAGTTAGTGTAAGCATAGAAAGTAGCTCCATTCGGTGAAGTGAGCAAAATGCTTAATCCGTTAATCCCGCTTTCTGTATTCTGGTCTTGTAAACCATTGTTATTCGCATCAAAAAACACTTTACCACAAATTTGGCTGCTGGCATTTTGGATACCAAAGTTGTATCCACAATGAGTTCCACCATTGGCAGTTAATGTATATACAGCACAATTTGTTGTGCCTGGGGTCAATGTACTCACCACAGGAATACTAAAAGAAGTACCCTGAGTGTTTAGACAATGATAAATATCATAAGTTCCGGATGGTACAATAACTTGATAAAATCCAAAACTATCAGTTACTGCCGTATAATTCCCCGCATAAACTATTTGTCCTGACAAGCCTAGTTCAGTACTGTCTTGAATTCCATCACCGTTTAAATCATTAAAAATAAATCCACAAATGGTATCAGTACCCGGTACATTAAATAGATAACATGTAGAAGCAACACAACCGTTAGCATCAACTGCACTCAAACAATACACCCCAGTTTGATTAACGGTAATTATCTGTCCAGGTTGGCTAGTATTCCACACATAAGTATATGGAGCTGTTCCACCTGTAACTACGGCTTGCAATACAGCGAATGTGCCACTTTGTTGTGTTGGCACTACTGTTATAGCAAAATTACCGCAATTCGAATTAAATCCTACAGAATCGCATGCTGTTGCTGTGCATTGAGATACTGCATCAGATATGGTTACGCACAGATAAGATGGAGTTTGTTGTATAAAAGTAGACTGCGTAGTTACTGCGTTACTCCAAGCAAAAGTAGGTTGAGTTCCTGGTGTTGCGCCTGTTACATTTGCAGTGAGATAAACGCCACCAACATTGGGATTGGGCTGCTGAGTGATGTTTGCAGAAAAATTCAAGCAAGGATTTCCGCCACCGTTTACAGTTACGTTACTACATATTGAGTCGCAGAAAGCTTGATTGTTGTTACTATACACATACAAACAGAAACTGTAAACACCGGTAGCCAAATTATTTACTGTAAATGAAGTGTTAGAGGTAGGAGTGTTTGTTAATGGTGAGCCATTCATCCACCATTGAAAACCTGCCCCTGTGTTCACATTAGTCGAGGTACTTTGCAAAACCACTACACCAGGATTAGTATTGGTGACTGTAAAATTTGCTTGAACGTTTCCGCAATTGTTAGGTGCTGTAACTGTCACAGGCTGACAATAGCTACCCACACATCCATTAGCATCGGTCACAAAAAGGCATACTGAATAAGTACCGCCATTAGTGTAAGTATGTACCGGATTTAATCCTTGGCCAGAAGAACCATCACCAAAAGTCCAAAGATATGATAGCGGTTGTGCGTTACCATTGCCGAGTCCATTGAAAGTAACTACGTTTCCATTTGTAACCGCATTATAGGTGGCAACAACCATCCCGGCACAAGGCGAAACGGTAGTGCAGAATGTATCTTTACAGATATTAGTCGGTTGGCCAGTGACGTTTGCCGTCACAATCAAACAAACTTGATAGCTACTATTTACATCGCTAAACTGATGTGTTGGATTTTGCAATGTGGAAGTAGTACTGTCACCAAAATTCCATTCATAGCCTTGTATCTGAAAATTTGGCGTGCTGGTAGTTGTGCTTGTAAACGAATAGTAACCCGTTTGTGGTGAAGTGAAACTGAAATTCGCTGTTACACCTCCACAGTTAGGCACTTGTGCGCTGGCTAATCCCCAACCTAGGAGAAGCGTAAACGCTACGAGCAATTTTTTCATGTTTTTCATATAGTTTGATTTTAGGTGAAGAATATTTGCTGTTAGACAGTGTAAATTTACGACATGGTGGCAGAAATGATTTAATTTATATTCATATTCTTACCTACTTAAAGACCAATTTTATATCGAGTAGCCAGCCAGTTACGATACTTTAAAATTTCCCCGTCTTCTACCTCTTGTTTCACCTCAGTTCTCACAAACTTTTCAATTTTTTTATTAATGTAGTTTAAATCACTCTCACTAGATGCTGAACTAATTTCAGCTATGATATCCAACAATTGCTTTTCCCGTTTGTAATCAGACAAACTCAACAAAGTAGCATAATCTTTTCTTACCTGCTCAATACGCTTTTTGACATACGAATAATCACTGGCTTCCAATTGCATAATGCATTCGGCTACTGCTATTTTTAACTTAAATGAACTATCTGTTTTTTTGTAGTGGTCATTGACATACAAACGCACAATGTTTCTAACCGCTTCGTTGTAATTCTTCTTAAAGAACTGCAAACTGGCTTTATTGAGCAATACAAAGAAATCGAAATAAGCATTTTTCTTTCCTTTGATTTCGCGCTCCATTTCATCAAGTGCTTTTAATCCTCGAACAATGTCAATTTGAGCATAATTTATCACCAAAGCGTTGTAGTAGAAAAACAAATACTTTTCATATAAGAGTTGTCCATAGGCCTCCATTTCCTCTCCCAAAGTTTCCGCATAGTCTAAACTTTCTGTGTGTTTCTTGTTCTTAAACAGCGCATTCACCAAGTAAACCAACATCTGCAGCTTTGTGTCGTGGTTAGATTTATCAAACCACTTCTCGTGCTCAAATTTAGAATAAGTGGTCACCATGAATCGTTCAAGTTCCTCAAAGTCGTGGCGCTGAATAAGCACTTGGCTTACTAGGCGATAAATTTTCGTTTGGAAAGCTTTGCTTTTCTTAATGGTTTCATCTTTTGCAAAATCGCGAATAGTGTTGTTTAACAAGCGTGTCAAGTTACTATCTCGACTACCGAAATTCTGCGTGGCCTTCAAGCGATAAGCCATAGCCGCCAACACCTGATCTGTTTCGCGCATTTTATTCAACAAAATTGCGTTGGCCTTTTGCTTGCTGATGTAGATTTCGGGGTCTATCTCCGACAACTCGCCCGATAGTTTTATAAGTACTGAATAAACAATATCAAGCAATTCGTAATGTTCAACAGCTAAGCCCTTTTTCTCTGCTTTTAGTAGATAGTAATGTGCTACTTTTGGCTGACTGCGTTGCGTAAAAATCTGCTGTAATGACAAGTACCAGTAAATATTATTCGCATCGCTTTTTCCCGTGTAGGTCATCGCCAAATAATTCCCCAAATCTTCTAGCAAACGATGCTTTAATTTATAAAATGAGTTCTTGTCGTTGCCTTCATAAAGTTTACCAAAAATGTAGTCTTCGTTATAATTATTGGCCTTACGAATGTAGTCTAACAGCAAAATATCTTTTCGCTGTTCTGAAGAATTGGTGCTATTTAGCCATAGCTTAAACCCTCTTACTTCTTCTTTGGTAAGATTAGCTACTACTGTTTGCAATACATCCATAGTCTAATTTGAATAGGTAAGAAACAAAGATAATAAAACTTGTGGATTGCAACGAAGTACTTACATTAGCTATCGTATAGAATATGAAAACAGCCAAACTACTCCTCGCCTTATTTACATTTGCCGTAAGCTTTTGCTTATCTACTGAAGTAAAAGCACAAAACGGCTTGTCTTTATCGCTTCAAAACTACACTGTGCAACCGAGTAATGGCATAGTTAGCTTCGGATACACAATAACTATCAGTGCAACGCTCACTAATAATGATAGTTCAAGTTTTACAGGCTTTGTTGACTTTGGCTTGAGAAACAGTTTACTGGAACTTAGCAACAATAGTATTTTTAGCAAACCATTTTATAGTGGAGACTCTATACAACTTAATGGAGGCGAATCCGTGCCCACTCTGTTTAGCTTACAAATTGATACACCTTACTTTATTGCCGGGCCGGATGTGGTGGTGGTTTGGCCTATTTCCAATGTTAACTTCAACGACTCGGTGCTTATCAATCTACTCATCGAAGACCCAACAAGCATAGAAGAACAACTTATCCATAAAAATGATATCCAAGTATTTGGCGATTACATTTTATTGCCCGAAAACAACTTTAAGCAGGTAAGAATTTACAATTATTCCGGCAGCTTACTTTGGGAGCAAAACTTCGCTGCATCACTGCATATTCCGATTGATTTTCTACCACAAGGTTTCTATTTGCTCGAAGCCGTTTCCGCCACCAAACAGCGGATAGTCAAGAAATTTGTCCGTTGAAAAATAAAACTTGACAACAGTTAAATCTCTCCGTACATTCACATTACACTAAAACGGAAAACATGGAAATCATTACTCAACGCTTAAAATTTTATGGCGAGGGCAGCAAAATGCTGGGCATTGTCGTAGTCAACCTAGTGGTTACTATTCTCACACTTGGGCTTTACTACCC
>CANGXE010000002.1 GCA_947457525.1 Bacteroidota bacterium
CTACGCGCACTCTTCAACATGGTGCCACCACGATAAATAATATTGCTCACGCTCCTTGCATCCATCGCCTCAAAATCACCATCCACCAAGCCATCATAACCTCTGTAAATTCCTACAGGTTCGACTCCGTAATAAATGGCCGCACGAACCACGGCACGGATGGCGGCATTCATGCCCGGTGCATCGCCACCAGAGGTAAACAAACCTATTTTCTTTATCGCTGTGTTCTTCATTACATATTTTTTGATGGATGTAAGCAAAAGTAGAAAGTCCGCTCGGTTCTGCGCGTTAATTATCGTCAACGATAGTTGTGGCTAAAAAGTTTTTAAATCTGCACTAGGTGCTTCACAAATTGAATCTATTTTTATGCCCATGATAGAACAAGACATCAAAGCAGCTGTTGCGCATATTTTAACCACTCAATATTCGGCAGCCATCACAGCCGATCAAGTAACCATCAACAAAACGAATAAAGAACATACGGGAGATTTTACGGTTGTAGTTTTCCCTTTGGCACGCTTTACCAAACTCGCCCCTGAAGCAGCGGGACAAGCTATTGGCGAGGCGTTGAAAACTACTTGCGATTTCATTGCTGAATTTAATGTTATCAAAGGGTTTTTAAATCTTGTACTTACGGATGAATATTGGCTCACCCGATTAGGCAAAATTGCGTCAAATCCTACGTATGGTACGTTTGCACCTAACGGAAGTAAAGTTGTCTTAGAGTATTGCGGCCCAAACACCAACAAACCACTTCACATCGGCCACGTGCGCAATATGCTAATCGGCTATTCGATGAGTGAAATCTTGAAAGCGGCCGGTTCGGATGTTACTAAAGTGAATATCTACAACGACCGTGGCATTGCTATATCACAAAGCATGGTAGCTTACACTCGCTTTGCAAACGGTGCTACTCCCGAAAGCACGGGCATCAAAGGTGACCACTTTGTGGGCGATTGGTATGTAAAGTTTAACCAAGTAGCATTAGAGGAAGTAGGCGCACTCTGCAACGCTCCGGAAGACAAAGCCGAAGCCAAAAAGCAAACCAAGATATTTAAAGAAGCTCAAGAACTTTTACTAAAATGGGAAGCCGGAGATCCGGAAACCATGGCCCTCTGGAAAAAGATGAACGGTTGGGTGTATCAAGGATTCCAACAAACATTTAATTTGATTGGGGTAGACTTTCAGAAAGACTATTACGAAAGCGAAACCTACAAACTCGGCAAAGACATCATTGAAGAAGGTTTAGCCAAAGAAGTTTTTTACAAACGTGCAGATGGAGCAGTGGCCGTAGACCTCACTCCCGAAGGCTTAGACGAAAAAGTATTGCTTCGCAGCGATGGCACATCTATCTACATCACACAAGACTTGGGCACTGCGCAACTACGCTACGAAGAGTTTGGGATGGATAAAATGATTTATGTAGTCGCCAACGAACAAGACTACCATTTTAAAGTGCTGAAACTAGCTTTGCAAAAACTTGGCAAACAATGGGCGGATGGCATTTTTCATTTGTCTTATGCGTTAGTCGAATCGCCAACCGGAAGATTCAAATCGCGCGAAGGCAAAACTGCCGATGCGGATGATTTGATTGCAGAAGTGATGCGAATTGCTGAAGATCGCACAAAAGAATTAGGTAAAATTGAAGGTTTATCTGAGACCGAAGCGCAACAACTTTACCACACTATCGGTTTGGGGGCATTGAAGTATTTTGTGTTGCGTGTTAACCCTTACAAAAAGATAATTTTCAATCCTGAAGAAAGCATTGACTTTCATGGTCACACCGGTCCGTTTATTCAGTATACCCATGCCCGTATTTGCGCCATCACTCGCAAAGCCGGCAGCATAGCAGAAACCACAACTATTGATACATCACACCCACTCACGGCAGAAGAAAAAGAACTGCTCGTTTTGCTAGCCGACTACGAAAACACCGTACGAAATGCAGCAGAAAAAGTTGACCCTTCTGAGTTAGCTAACTACATCTATCAACTAGCCAAAACATACAACAAGTTCTATCATGAGTCGCCTATTCTCAATGCCAACACCGATGCCGAAAAATCATTGCGCGTAGCGCTATCTGCTCAAACGGGCGCGGTGATTAAAAAAGGGATGAAATTGTTAGGGATTGCCGTGCCTGAAAGAATGTAATCTAGTAAGTTAATATACTATTTACGGACTACATCAAAAAGCATTTATGTGTTTTATTGTGTATTCAAACAGTGTAAAAAGTGTTTCTTTTTAACCAAGCAGATGATTAATATCACCTCAAAACGGTGAGAAAGGACATCATTTGCCATTACATTCGCCATTCTAATTTTAAATCAGATTAATGAAAAAAATTCTACTGCTAGAAGGCGATACTATTTTGAGTAAAGACATGAGCAACATATTGCGCTTAGCCAATTATGAAGTGGAAGTAGCCAATAACGGAAAGTTTGGACTAGAAACCGCCTACCAAAACATCCCGGATTTAATTATTTGCAATTTAAACTTGCCGGAGTTAGACGGCATAGGCTTACTTCGTATCCTTTCTCGCCATGTAGATTTTAATCTGGTCCCTTTTATTTTTATTTCAAAAGATAAAAGTTTAGAATCAATAAGACGTATGATGGACATGGGAGCAGATGATTTTATTATCACCCCTGTTGACCATACAGAACTACTACGCACTGTAGACATCCATATCATGAAAATGGAAAAAATTAAAGCTAGTTTCCATAAAAAGCGAACACAAAACGAAACAAGCTTGGATAGTTTTTTAAAAACTCCGCATACCCACAAAAAGTTTAAGAAAAAACAAATGATTTTTCAGAGGGGAGATAAACCAAATTTTCTTTACTATATAGCTCAAGGTAAAGCGAAATCGTTTCTTGAAAATGAGGAAGGAAAAGAAGTTATGGTTACTCTCTATGTGGAAGGAGATTTCATAGGGGCATCTGCGCTACTTGCTAAATCACCTTACGCAGCCAGCGCTATGGCACTGGAAGACCTCGAATTAGTCCTCATCCCAAAGGAAGAATTTATTGATATAATCAATCAAGACAGTTCTCTATCACACGATATTTTATTGCGCCTGAAAAATGCTAACACACTGAATAACGAAAGGCTACTAAAATTTGCTTATGACTCAGCCCGTAAACGCGTAGCCGATAGCCTACTTTTTGTAAGCGATAAATTTTCGTCCGGTGGAAGTGTACATCCATCAATCGAGATAGGTCGCAGAGAACTAGCCAGCCTATCGGGCATTGCAAAAGAATCTACGATCCGCACACTCACTGATTTCAAAAAAGAAGGTCTGATAGATATAGAAGACAATAAAATCATTTTGTTGCAAGAAGAAAAACTTCGCCACCTACCCAATTAAGCCTTTATGAATTATCTCTCTGCTGAGCAATCGCTGCAACACATAAAAAGCCACGAAAGGGTTTTTATTCATGGTGGATGTGCCACTCCGCATCTTTTAGTAAATGCCTTGACTGCTCGTTCTGGAGAGTTGGAAAATGTAGAAATCACTCACTTGCACACCGAAGGTGAAGCACCTTATGCTCGTCCTGAATACGCTAACTCTTTTCATGTAAACGCTTTTTTTATTGGGAAAAATGTGCGCCCATTCGTTAATGAGTTGAATGTGCAATACATCCCCATGTTTTTGAGTGAAATACCGCTTTTTTTACGCAGCGGAAAATTTCCAATTGATACCGCTCTTGTGCAAGTAAGTCCGCCTGATATGCATGGCTACTGTTCTTTGGGTATATCTGTTGACATAGCCCGAGCGGCTTGTGACAAAGCCAAACATATTATTGCCTTGGTCAACCCCAACATGCCTCGTTCTTTGGGTGATAGTCAAATTCATCAATCTGCTTTTTTTGCTGCTGTGCATACTAACGAACCTTTAGCCGAAATGGCCTCTGCACCGCTTAGCGATATTGAAATTGAAATTGGCAAACATATTGCCGCCCTAGTGGAGGACGGTGCTACCTTACAAATGGGCATTGGTGGTATACCCAATGCCGCTTTACAATTTTTGACTAATCACAAAAACCTTGGCATCCACACTGAAATGTTTAGTGATGGCATTTTACCTCTAGTAGAAAAAGGCATAATCAATGGTTTAACCAAAAGAAGTCATCCGGGCAAGATTGTCTCCTCATTTGCAATGGGCACGCGAAAATTATATGACTTCATACACGATAACCCAATGGTGGCGATGCTCGATGTAGCGTATGTTAACGACACGACCGTTATTCGCAAAAACCCAAAACTAACAGCGATAAACAGTGCCATCGAAATTGATTTGAGCGGTCAAGTTTGTGCAGATTCAATCGGTACAGAAATATTTAGCGGTGTGGGCGGACAGATGGACTTCATTCGCGGAGCCGCCCTCAGCGAAGGAGGAAAAGCAATTATCGCGCTGCCTTCCACCACCTCCAAAGGATTACCCAAACTTGTACCGACACTCAAAACCGGAGCAGGTGTGGTAACCACTCGCGCACACGTTCACTTTGTTGTGACTGAATACGGCAGTGTCGATTTGTATGGCAAAAACATAGCTCAACGCGCTAAAGCCCTTATTGCACTAGCTCACCCCGACCACCGTGCCGCGCTCGAAAAAGAAGCCTATTCTCTTTATGGGCGATGCTGGTAGAGAACTATCCCCTAGTAAGCAATGTTTTTACAAAAGGCGGGTTTTATTTTGTACCTATGCTGTGCAATATTTCGAGCGAAATTGCGTAAATGATAGTCATGAAATTTTATACCAAACTAATCGTTTTTAGTCTTGTGTTGCTTTTGAGCAGCCAATTGGCAAAAGCTACACACTACCGAGCCGGTGAAATAGTGTACAGGCAAATAGCCGAATTGCGCTACGAGGTAACGGTGATTACCTACACCACCGCCAACAGTCCGGCAGACAAACCATTTATTGATCAATTTTTTTGGGGCGATGGAACCATAGACACCATTTATCGAATCAATGGCCCTCTAAATGGTGGGTTCCCCAGCGGAGAAGTGGTGGGCAACGATATTCAAAAGAATGTTTACAGAGGGATACACACCTATCCGGGTGTGCCACCTCCACCAACTCGCTACTACGTCATAGGTGCACTAGACCCCAACCGTATTGATGGGATAAATAACATTGACAACGGCAACTCGGTTAACGTGCAATTTTATGTGGAAGACACTATCAAGTTTCCTACCGACCTCGCCAACATTGGGTTCAACAATTCGCCCATTTTGCTCAATCCGCCTATTGATTATGCCAACGTAAACGACACATTTTATCACAACCCAGCTGCCTACGACCCCGATGGAGACAGTCTTGACTTTAGATTGATGGTGCCTTTGCAAGCTCAATCAACAAATGTGCCCGTATACACTTATCCCGACCAATGGTGCCCAACCAATGATGCTTTTGTAATCAATCGTTTCACGGGAGAAATTATTTGGGCTGTGCCTTGTCAGCAAGGAATTTTCAATATCGCTATTTTGATTACCGAGTTTAGAAATGGAGTGATAGTGGGCACAATGATTCGAGATATGCAAATCATTGTGTTGAGTGTACCAAACGACCCTCCGCAAATTGCCGACATACGTGATACGTGTATTCGTGCAGGAGATACGTTAATTGTTCCGGTGACCGCCACCGACCCACAAGTGCTGCAAACCGTGACACTAACGGCCAATGGTGCGCCACTGGAAGACCCCATATCTCCTGCCACCTTTATTGCTACTGCAGGCAACCCCGCTAATGGAACTTTCAGATGGAACACAGTCTGCGAACACATTCGCTCTCAACCCTACACCACAGTTTTTAAAGCAGAAGACAGCTACTCTATTCCCGGTCCCGGTGGACCATCCAAAGTACCTTTAGTTGACTTAGAAACTTGGCTAGTGAGAGTCATAGCGCCACCGGTAGAAAACCTGACGGCCACGGCTTCCAACAATCAAGTTATTCTCAACTGGCAAAATCCTTATGAGTGTGCCGGTTCGCCTAATTTCAGAGGCTTTACTGTTTGGCGCAAAAAAGGCTGCGACCCATTCACACCGGACTATTGCGAAACAGGATTAGGAGGAAGAGGTTACACTAGACTTACGCCTAACCGTATAAACACTTACACCTTCACCGACAACACTATCGTGGTGGGTGAAGAATATAGCTATCGCGTGGTGGCGCATTTCGGCAAGCTTTCACCCAATGGTTTGTTCGAGTTTGATGCCAGCGAAAGTGTAGCTTCGAATGAAGTGTGCGTTATCATTCCGATTGATGTGCCGGTGATTTTAAATGCGGATGTGCGCAGCACGGACATAGCCACAGGGCAAGTGTTCGTGCGTTGGAGCAAACCATTGGCCGGTGGGCTTAATTTAGATACTATCATCACCCCTCCGCCTTATCGCTTTGATGTGTATCGCGGCAATGGGTTCAACTTCGCTGCGCCTGCTTTGGTGCAATCGTACTCGGCTAATAGTTACAGTGCGCTCAACGACACTACATACTTAGACACTAACCTCGACACCGAAACCACTCCTTGGAGTTATAAGATTTTATTCTTCTCGAACAACGATACGGTGAGCGCAACGAGTGTGGCGTCTACGATTTTCTTGAGCATACAACCAAGCGACCAATCGCTAGGCTTGTCTTGGAACTTCAACGTGCCGTGGAGCAACGACAGCTTTGCTATTTTCCGCTTAAATAAATTGACTGCACAGTTCGACAGCATTGGCGTTAGCTACACCAACAAGTATGGCGACACCAACTTACAAAACGACAGCACTTATTGTTATTTTGTGAAAGGATATGGTCACTATAGTTCGCTCTTGTTGCCGCGTCCGCTGATTAATCATTCGCAAGAAGCTTGTGGTGTGCCGATAGATACCGTGGCACCTTGTCCGCCTACCCTAGCGGTGCGCAATGAATGTAGTTTGTACAACGAACAGCCTTGGGAAACCACTTCGTTTATCAATTATTTGAGTTGGATTTATCAAGTAGATTCTTGCTCCGATGACATCAAGCATTTGAATATTTACTACGGAGAAAATCAAAATAGTTTGGTGTTTTTAGACAGCACACTTTCCATCAGCGACACTACTTACAATCATCAACTGCCCGACAACTTAGCAGGCTGCTATGCCGTGACCGCTGTTGACCGCATCGGTAATGAGAGCGGCTTTAGCAACATTGTTTGTATAGATAACTGTCCTTACTACGTTTTGCCCAATACCTTCACTCCAAACGGAGATGGTAAGAATGAAAAGTTTCACCCTTACAAACCTTATCGCTTTGTGACGCGCATCGAGTTTCGCGTATTTAACCGTTGGGGCGAAGAAGTGTTCCGCACCGAGGACCCAGAGATAGGATGGGATGGCACCGACCAAAAAACAGGCAAGCCGCTTAGAGAGGGAGTTTATCTCTATGCCGGCCACTACTTCGAGAAGCGCTTAAACGGAGAAGTAAGACGCCCCATCAGTGGCGATAAAAAAGGTGGTGGGTTTATTCATTTAATCAGAGGAAAATAAGGCAAGGATGTTTACGGGAATTATAGAAGCCATCGGCACGATTGTGCAGACCGAACAGCAAGGCAGCAATGTGACCTTGACCATACAATCACCTATTTCTAATGAGTTGAAGATAGACCAGAGCGTGGCGCACAATGGCGTTTGCCTCACGGTGATTGCCGTGCAACAAGACACCCACCAGGTGACGGCCATTGAAGAAACCTTGCAGAAAACCACACTCGGCACTTGGCGCGAAAACACCCAAGTGAACCTAGAGCGTTGTACGCAAGTAGGCGCGCGACTAGACGGACACATTGTGCAAGGCCACGTGGATCAAACAGGTGTGTGCATCGGTTTGACAGAACAAGACGGCAGTTGGTTATATACGTTTCGCTATGTACCCTCGCGGCAAAACATCGTGGTAGAGAAAGGCTCTATCTGTGTGAATGGCACTTCGCTCACGGCCTTTGATGCGGAAGGCGATACGTTCAAGGTAGCGATTATTCCTTACACCTATGAGCACACCACCATCCATGCCGTTAAAGTAGGCAGCCGCGTGAACCTCGAGTTTGATATCGTAGGCAAATATGTAGCGAAGATGATGGAAGGGCGGTTTAGTAAACAGTAAGTTTACAGAGACATTTACACAAAGAAGCAAAGCGACAAAGCTGAATAAAGTGGTAAATGGTTTACCAAAGATATCACATATAAATATATTCTCTGATATCTTATTTGTGCGTTCTGAGTTCCAACCTCCCCTCATCACCTACACACCCCATCCTCCGCGTAGAAACCACGAGCGGGGTGCAAGAAATAGAAGCACGAAATGCTTACTTTTGAGCATGATGATATTTCGCTTATGTGTATGGTTAATGCTTGCCGCCTTAGTAGGTTTATGTGCTTGTGCGCCTAAAGAACGGGCGCAGACCGCCACACCTCAGCGGGCGACCGCCAAGCGCGGCTCCGCTCCGCTCGGCTCAGCAGTAAACGCTGCTTCGTTGAGCCGCTACGATACGCTTATTCCTATCCTCGATGGATTGCTGCTCACCTACGACACCTTCGACCGGGCGCAGTATGAACAACTGATGAAGGTCAACATTCCCGTCTTTGTTTCTATAGATAGCATCCAAGCACATAGGGATGGCTTCGGTTTGTTTGACTTTGACTACAGCCCCAAGGCAAATAAGTGGGGCGTGATAGATAGCACGGGCAGGGTGGTGGTGCCGTTTGTGTGTGATGGCATTAAAGCCACTTCGCCCCACGAGGGCATTTGCTCCATTTATGCTTCTTCGTTTAGTTTAAACACAGGCATACCGCGCTATATGTACAAAGGCTATTGGTACACGTTTGATAAAAACGGATTACGCCTCTCGAAGGGCAAAGCATTTGACTTGCGCTTGGTGTTCATTGCGGATTTTCATCGTCATGAGTTCGTGATCAGCGAAGGGCCGCAGCGCTATCTGCCCGAAAACGATGGCCGTCCTGCTAAGTAAATCAAGCGCTTTCCGCTTGGCTCATTGCTGCTAGGCGCCCCTGCTGCTTGTTTATTCCACTTCACTACGTCCGTGAGTTCCCTGTGCGGGGTTCAAGAAACTAAAGCTCGATTAGGAAAAACATAAATGGAGTTGGCTATTCGTGAAAGCTGTGGGCGAAAGGTGCAATGGCGCAAAAGCTACCCCTTTAACTCTCTAATATTATTATCATTGACATTATTTATTGAATAGCTATTTTTCTACTCTCTCCATACCCTGCTCCCTTATGTTCCGTTACATGACATCTAAACCACTTCTGCTCGCCTGTTGGTGGCTAGTATTGCTGAATAGTTGTTTGCCGGTACGGAGTATTTTTCTTGGTCGGCCGGATGAAAAAGATATTACCCGAGCTAAGCGCGCAGTCATTCATTCGAGCCCCGAATGTTTTGAATTTAAAACTGCACCACCCGCTTTGAGCAAAGGCCTAAAAATCAACGATTGGACCAGCGACCTTCCTTTTTTTATGCCACTCGATACGTTTGCGCCTACCCACAAGATTAGGAGTATGCTGGTCATCCAAAACGATAGTGTGAAATATGCCTACTACGGCAAAAACTTCAATGAGCACGACCTTCATTCTTCTTACTCAATTGCTAAATCGTTTACATCTGCACTCATCGGCATAGCCATTGACGAGGGCTATATCAAGAGCGAAAAAGAAGCTGTCATTAAGTATATCCCTGAGCTGAGCAAGGTGCCTTATGCCGATCAACTAACTATCGAACATTTACTCAACCACACTTCGGGCATAAAATATAGTCTGACCATGGATGCCACTATTTACTATGGCAGCAATTCACTAAACGCCCTCCGCAAAATCAAGTTTACATCCATCCCCGGCACTCGGCAACATTACCTCAACATCAATGTTGAACTGCTGGGACTCCTCCTACAACGCGCCACCGGCACATCTCCGGCTAAGTATCTCGAAGACAAAATTTGGCGGCCTATACAGATGTGCGATGATGCTGTTTGGAGCACAGACACTAAAAACAATCTGGAAAAAACTTATTGCTGCTTAGGCGCAACTGCCCTCGACTATGCCAAGTTTGGCCGACTGTATCTAAACCAAGGCGTATGGAACGGAAAAAGAATTATCAGCGAAAGATGGTACAACAAATCAATAAGCAGAGACACCACCGGTGGCAGTAGTTATAATTATAATTATTGTTGGCACATAGGGCTAAAAGAATATGGCGATTATATGGCCATCGGTTTATACAAACAACACATTTATATCAACCCCAAAAAAAACTTGCTGATTGTATTGTTTAATGACAGAGAAAAACCTTTGAAAGCAGAGCGAGTAAACTGGTGGTTTGTTTTCAGGCAAATAGCCGACCAACTTTAACTCCGTTGGTTGACTTCGCTACACAAATTCTTCCTCTACATCAGCAGCGCTTTGCTCCTTCACCATTCTCTACTTGCTAATCATATATCATACCCTAGCATGAATCAAGCTATAAGCTAAAGTTAAGCTTGACTGCGTTCGTAGCTTCGCTGTGCGTGGCGAAAGATACTTGATGCAGCACGTAGAAACCACGAGCGGGGTGGAAGAAGTAGGATAGCGTCTAGCAAAAACACACACAGCATTACTTGTTCGGAATTAGAAAAGCTGAATAGCACCGATTTGCATTGGTTTGTAAATGAGGATAATAGCTACTTAAATTGTTGTAAAAAAATAAATTGGTTAAGTATCTTCGTTACGCAAAAAGTGATGTAAAATTCAACGTATGATAAAAACTGACTACCGCATTTTAATTCTAGTGATGTATAGCTTAGTAACGCTAATCAACAGTTGTTCGGAAAAAAGTGAGGAAGAACCCTCCTGCATAGAGTGTTCTGACCCTAATCGCGTTTCGCCTATCTGCAGAGTGACATTTTTGAGCGGCTGTAATGAAAACCGTTCTACATTTTGTGAGCCCTGCAAACCCGGTTACATCGAAGGAGCATCTTCCGGTCAAGATAATGTTCGTAAATGTATATCTACCTACGCTGCTTTAACGACCACTACCATCACCAACATTACCATCAACGGCAACAGTGTTACCGCCACCAGCGGAGGTGTTATCACTGGCGATGGAGGAAACCCTGTTAGCAAACGTGGTGTTTGTTTTAGCAAAGCAACAATTCCTTTAGTGCTACCCACCACCACCTGTGCTGATTGCATCATCACCACCAACGGCTCAGGAAAGGGTTCATTTGTGAGCACGCTAAATGGGTTGATGAGAGACTCTAATTATGTGGTTAGGGCTTATGCCACTAACAGTTCGGGTACGGCCTATGGTAATGCGCTTACTTTTACGGCCAATAACGGTATTTTTTCTCCCGTGGTTGTCACCGATCCTATAGCTAATGATTATGCTTTAAATATCACAGCCGGAGGAACCATTATTGGTGATGGAGGAAGCCCAATAACCGAACGAGGTGTTTGTTGGAGCACAACAGCCAACCCTACTATAGCCAATTCAAAATTAGCGGCCGGTGCAGGTACCGGGCTTTTTACTTGTCAGCCGACTTTACTCAACAACAGCACCTATTACCTCAAGGCTTACGCCACCAACATTAACGGCACCTACTATGGCAACCAAGTAGTTTTTAATACCCTACCGCTTAACGTACCTTCATTGACAACCACAGCAGCCACAGGAGTTACTTTCTCGGCTGCTACGTTGGGTGGAAATGTCACCAATAACGGAGGGAGTGCAGTCACCGCTCGTGGCGTGTGTTACTCAACTACTCTTAATCCTACCATAGCCGATGATAAAACGCTGAATGGTAGTGGCACCGGAGCCTTTACCAGCAACCTCAGTGGCTTAACCGCCAGCACAACTTACCATGTGCGAGCTTATGCCACAAACAGCACGGGCACAGGATATGGTCTTGACCAAACATTTACCACGGCCGCCCCGCCAATAACAGCTCCTACAGTTACCACCACCACAGTAACCGCTATTACTTCTACAGATGCTGTTAGCGGTGGCAATGTCACTAGCGATGGTGGAGCAACAGTAACCGCCCGTGGGGTATGCTATTCCACTAATCCTAACCCAACAACAGCAAACTTTAAAACGCTTGATGGTAGCGGCACAGGAACATTTTCTAGCAACTTGATTGTATTGTCTCCGAGCACCACTTATCATGTGAGAGCGTACGCTACTAATAGTATTGGCACCAGTTACGGAAGCGATTTGCAGTTTACCACAGCTCCTTAGTTTTTAAAGAATACAATGGCCGATTAACATTGCACAGAAACAACAAGCCCTACAAGAAAAAATTCTGGCAGGGCTTGTTGATGTATAGCGCTTAAGAGGTTCAACTACGCAGCCTCACCTGTGTATTGCTTGATTGCCCCTAATTCATCTTTCTTTTGGTGGCGTTCTTCCTCAATGTCAAAATCATCTTGAATACCTAACCAAAATTTGGCAGAGTTGCCGAAATATTTGGCTAATCGCAGGGCAGTGTCAGCAGTAATCCGTCTGTTTCCTTTCACAATCTCCGACACTCGTGTCTGCGGAATGCCAATGTCCTTTGCCAAACGATAAGCGCTGATATCAAGTGGTATCAAAAACTCTTCAAGTAGAATTTCGCCCGGATGAATATTCTTTAACTTTTTCATAGTCTTTTGTTTTAGTGGTAGTCTATTATGCTTACTTCTTCTGCGTTTCCATTATTCCATTTAAAAATAATACGCCATTGATTATTAATTCTGATGGAGTAAAAGTTCTTCAAATCACCTTTTAACTTCTCCAATCGGTTAGCCGGTGGAATTAATAAATCGTTAAGGTCTTGAGAGTTATTAAGCATTCTGAGTTTTCTCCGAGCCATTTCTTGCAGCTCGGTCGAGAGTGCTTTAACCCTTTCCCCTTCCCATATTTTCTTTGTGTCTTTGTCACCAAATGATGTCAGCATACTATTGATGTACGTTACTTACGCCAAAAGTAAGTATTTAGCATTTAGATAGCTAATTTATGCAGAGATTTTAGTAACGAAACGAATACAATAGTTTGCCCGGATATTTTACAACACCACCCAAAAAAGCCCTGCAAGAAGGAATTCCGGTAGGGCAACAGATTAATCAAAGTGTTTTTTGAGCAAAGTACTCCGTCCAAACAGGTCCTTTAGACCCTCTATGATAAAAATATAACTTACTAGCTGACACTTCCAATGTTTGAGGATAGAACAATCGAGTGGATTTAAACACACTATCACTGTACGTAAAAGTGGATTTATCGTTACAACATAATGGGTTCAAGGTAACTTCAATTACTGAAATAGAATCGCCTTTAGATAAGATGACTTCTGCCTCTGTAGTGTCGTGATTATAGATACTACCTGTTCCTGACCAGCAGGTAAATACCTTAATACCCTTGTAAGTGCCTATAACTTCATCACGTGCATCTATAGGTTCTTGATATTCTGCCGGCAAATCTTTGCTGCAAGAAGAATATGCAAACAACAAGCCTAAAGCGAAAAACCACAACAATCTCATAGGGCTAATCCAATTTAATTTATTTTAAAGATAGAATTATTCTAATCAAAAATCCTACTTCCTAGAGTAGTTTGGGCTTTCTTTCGTAATCATCACATCGTGCGGATGGCTTTCTTGCATACCCGCGTTGGTGATGCGCACAAACTTGGCTTGTTGCAGCGCCTTGATGTTTGGCGCGCCACAGTAACCCATGCCTGCACGCAAACCGCCTATATATTGATAAATCACTTCTTGCACACTGCCTTTGTAAGGCACGCGGCCTACAATGCCTTCAGGCACCAATTTCTTGATGTCTTCTTCCACGTCTTGAAAATAGCGGTCTTTGCTGCCTTCTTGCATCGCCTCTACGCTGCCCATACCGCGGTAAGATTTAAACTTGCGGCCTTCGTAGATGATGGTCTCTCCGGGGCTTTCATCTGTGCCCGCAAAAATGCCACCCGCCATCACGGTGTCTGCTCCGGCTGCAATGGCCTTGACGATGTCACCTGTGTAGCGAATGCCTCCATCGGCTATAATCGGCACACCCGACTTCTTTCCGGCCTTGCTGGCCTCATAAATGGCCGATAGCTGCGGCACACCCACCCCCGCCACAATACGAGTAGTGCATATAGAGCCAGGACCCACACCAATTTTCACGCCATCTACGCCCGCATCAATCAAGGCTTGTGCGCCTTCGCGCGTAGCCACATTGCCACCAATAATATCGATATGCTTAAAGGCTTGCTTTGCTTTTTTGATAGACTGCAATACTCCGCGAGAGTGACCGTGCGCGGTGTCTATACACACCACATCTACGCCCACATGCGCCAGCGCTTCCATGCGCTCTTGCATATCGCCCGTTACACCAACAGCCGCACCACATAACAAACGCCCATACTTATCTTTCGTAGAGTTTGGGTGGTTCTTCACTTTCAAAATGTCTTTGTAAGTAATCAATCCCACCAACTTGCCCGAGCGGTCCACCACCGGCAACTTCTCAATTTTATATTTCTGCAAAATCTTTTCTGCGCTCTTCAAGTCAGTGCCTTTGGGCGCAATGTGCAATGTATCTTTAGTCATTATCTCGGTCACCTTGCGTTTCATGTTTTTCTCAAAACGCATATCACGATTGGTTATAATACCCACTAGCTTGCCGGCTTTATCTACAATCGGAATACCGCCAATTTTATTCTCCGTCATCAAGGCATGCGCTTGACCTACGAGGGCATCTTCAGTAAGAATAATAGGGTCGAGTATCAAACCCGAGTCCGCACGCTTCACCTTGCGCACCATTTCGGCTTGGCGCTCTATGCTCATGTTCTTGTGCAAAATGCCAATGCCACCCACTCGAGCGATGGCAATGGCCAAAGCTGTTTCCGTAACGGTGTCCATAGCCGCAGAGACTAAAGGAACGTTTACTTCAATGTTTCGTGTGAGGCGCGAACTGATGTTGACTTCGCGAGGGAGAATTTCTGAGTAAGCCGGCACGAGGAGCACATCATCAAATGTTATCCCTTCAAAACCAAACTTATTGTCTATCGTATTTCTTGTTGCCATGTGCAAATATAGTTACAGACTTAAATGTTGCAAGTACAAACATGTAATGCCCTTGCTTTTTTTACCTTCGCCACCATGAAAAAAGCGATAAAATTTATTCTGATAGGATTAGTCGTAGTGATAGTAGGCGCTGTGGCACTCGTACTGCTTCGCCCGAACAACACCATGCCATCGGCAGAGGTCACCAAAAAATGGAAAGACCCTGCTTCTACATTTTTGACTTGGCGTGGTGGACAGGTACACTACACAGACGAGGGCAAAGGACAAACCGTGTTGATGATACATGGCTTTGGCGGCAACTACAAAAACTTCCAATCGTTGGCTGAAATCATGCGCGATGAATATCGTGTTGTCCGCATAGACCTACCGGGCTTCGGCTTGTCTGATTTTCCGAAAGAAGGTTATACCGACATCAATCAAACATACACAGATTACTTGCAATTTATTGCCGATACTTTGCACCTCGACTCTATCTACGTCATCGGCAACTCGATGGGCGGTGCCATCACATGGAATATGGCTATTCAACAACCGGAGTTGGTGCAAAAGATTGTTTTGCTCAACAGTGCGGGTTATGATGTGGCTAAGGTGGCAGAGAAGTTGGCTATCTTTAAGTTTAAATCGTTCGGCAAAGTGTTTGAGAAAGGTATGCCGGCTTTCATGAGCAATTCGGGTTTAAAGAAATGCTATGCGGATCTTTCAAAATTTGACCCTTCAGTAGCGGCCATGAATAATGAAATCACCAATCGTGAAGGTAACGTGATGCACATGTTGGGTATGGCTTCGCATGTTAAGTTTCCGGACACTGCGCTTATTCAACAAGTAGCTTGCCCTACGTTGATTATCTGGGGAGAACAGGACCAGATTGTGCCTCGTGAACATGCCGATCGTTTCAAGCGCGATATCAAAGGCAGTGAGCTAGTTGTCTTCGACCCTTGCGGCCACGTGCCGATGATGGAACGCCCAGAAGACACTAAACGAGAAGTGGTGCGGTTTTTTAAGCAGTAAGAAATAAGTAGTAAGAAGTTACTTTACTAAAAGCACCATCCCTTTTCGCTCAACGCGGATGCCGTCTGCTGCGGTAAACAATATGATGTAAGCATAGCCGCCTTGCTGAGCGGGCTTACCTCTGTCTGAGCCATCCCATCCTACGTTCGGGTCTGTGCTTTCAAACACCAATCCACCCCAACGATTAAAAATAGTCATGCTGTAGGTTTGCGGCTCACCATAGATAATAGTTGGCTTAAATACATTGTTCAAACCATCCGGAGCAAAAGCCGTAGGTATGTAAATAATCGGTCGATGTATAATGCAAAGCTCATTGGAGAATGAAGTCAAATTCGCATTGTAGCCATTCGGCAAGTTAAGATTGTATTCCGCTTCTACTTTGTAGCAAAACACTCCGCGCTCTTGTAAAAACTGGCGCAAGGTGTCAGAGTAATTATTAGTGCCGGGCATTGCCACGTGTATCAATTGATACCCATTGCCAAAGTTGCGATAGATGTTGTATTTAGTTACTGTAGCAAACTCCAACTCAAAATCATTCCAAGCAATATCAGCTAAATAATAATCAAACAACTCACCGGTTAAGTTGATGGTTTTTACAGCAGATGTTTTCAACTGATTTTGACAGCTATCAAATGATGTAACTGTGTAGTAATAAGGATTTAACTCCGGTCGAACGTTATCTGAATCAATATGCAAAGTGAAGTAGGTCAAAGGACTAGGCACCGCAATCTGCTCATTCGGTTGATAGGTCACATCATTCACACTGCGATCTACTTTGTAGAAAATCAACTCGGCAGTGGTGTCAATCATCCAAGTTACTTCATTTTGATTACTGGAGTTAACCGTAGCATTAGTGATGAAAATAAAATCAGGTGACTTCACAATGCTGGCGCGCAAACACATCTCGTTGCTATTAGCCACAATATTACTATCCTCCGCACTCACCGCTTGAATGTATAAACACATCGTGTCGCCATCCGTAAAGCCACTAAAACTAAATTGAAAAGTTGTGCTGTCCGTTGTACCTACCTCAGCGTAAGGTGATTGATTCACACTCGCCCAAATCTTATACTCTTTCACGTTTTGCGGAAAATTGTGGTATCGGTTCCATGCTAAATCAACATCACTAGCACAAGCTGTTGCAGAATAATTAGCCAAGATAGTGTTGTGTGGCAAGGTACTATAGGAACTAAATCTAAAACAGCTGTCAAATGCAGCGATGGTGTAGCGCAAAGACTGCGCGGTTGGATCACCGCCCACAACATCGGTGTAAGTGGTAGAATTGATGCCATACACCGTATCAATGGGTAGAGCATTCCCATTATCCAAAAAATAGTAAATCACATATCCAAAAGTTTGTGGCGATGTGCTTTGCTCCCAATTCAACACCGCTTGTCCATTTTGAACAGTAGCATTAATAATTTGAGGAATGTTTGGGTTAAGATTATTTACCGTGTCAGAGGCGACAACCGTTGCTCCCGGACAGTTGTAATTAGACACCACGTAATAATACCAAGTCTGGCTAGTAGCTAAAGCATTCACATGAATGAAAGATGATTGAGATTGTGTCACCACGATGGCAATTGGCAAATACGGTCCGGCTTGATTCACTGATGCAAAAACGGTGTAATCAATGAAAGCTCCACACGTATTGTTAGGCACCGTCCAATAGAGGGTCACGTTACCGTTAACATTATCATTCGCTACGCATTGCAAATCGGGCGGCAGCACCACTTGTGCGTTTACAGAAAGCTGCAACAACAAAAATGCGGTAAGGAAGTGGAGGTATTTTATCAAGACTAAGCTAACGGTATATCTAAAGGATTATTTTCTTTTCAATTGAGTTGCATAAATAAAAAACCCACTCGATTAAAAGTGGGTTTTTGATGATTATTTGTTTTGGGGCTTAGTTCAAAAACTATCCTTCTCTCTCGCTTAATGCTTTTACCAAGCCGGCAATCTTTTGAGAAGAAGAACCTTGCAAAGCGCTGATAACGTTCTTTGCCGGAGATTGCAACAAAGAAATGATATCGCCAATGAGTTCATTTTTGCTTTTCAAGCTAGCCAACACGTCTAATTGGTTGTCACCAACAAACACATCGCTATCAATATAGGCACCCTTCAAAGCCGGTTTTTCACCGTCTTTGCGGAACTCTTTAATAATTCTTGCCGGAGCCGAACCTTCTGTGGTGAACATAACGCCTGTTGGGCCGTTCAACAAAGGGTACAACGCTTCGTAGTTTCCACCTTCTATTTGCTCAAGAGCTTTGCGAATCAATGTGTTTTTTGACACACGAAACTCAATGTTTGAGTTGAAGCAAAGTCTTCTGAACTTATTGATTTTCTCTACTGATAAAGTAGAAGAATCGGTGATGTAAAAATATTGTGAATTGCTGAACTTCTCTTTTAGTGTCGCAATTTCCTGGTTTTTTTCTTTCTTATCCATTTTATTAAAATTTATAGGATGATTGTTTACTTAATGCTTTTAAAAATTACAGACCTGCAACAGTTTTATAGTCCACACTGATACCTTTGCTCATGGTTGAAGCTAAGCTGATACCTTGGAAATAAATCCCTTTAGCAGTAGCCGGTTTCAACTTTGACAATGTTTGCAAAAGCGCAGTTGCGTTTTCGTTCAATTGTTGTGGAGTAAAGTTGATACGTCCAATTGAAGTGTGAACGATACCGTATTTGTCTACTTTAAAAGCAATTTTACCTTTTTTCACTTCATCTACTGCTTTACCTACGTCTGCAGTTACAGTGCCTGATTTTGGATTTGGCATTAAGTTACGTGGTCCTAAGATACGGGCAATTTTACCCAACTTAGCCATAACGTTTGGTGTAGCAATCACTACATCAAAGTCCATCCAGTTTTCTTTTTCAATTTTGAGGATAAATTCATCCAAACCTACGTGGTCAGCGCCAGCTTTCTTAGCTTCTTCTTCTTTCTCCGGTGTGGTGAGTACCAACACGCGCTTAGTTTTACCTGTTCCGTGTGGCAATGCGGTAGTTCCTCTTACAGCTTGGTCAGCTTTCTTAGGGTCAATACCTAATCGTACGTGTAGGTCAACTGACGCATTAAATTTACAAGTGGTTACATCCTTCACAAGGTTGGATGCTTCTGACAGGGTGTATAGCTTGTTAGCATCTACTTTGCTGTCAACTGCTTTTCTCTTTTTAGTGAGTTTCATTGTGGTTGATTTTTGAGGTACAGTGGGTCAATGAGAGCCCTCCCTCGGTTTATAAAAAAATTTAATTTCAGACTAGTATCCTTCTACAGTAAAACCTGCGCTTTTCGCAGAACCTGCCA
Organism: Bacteroidota bacterium; assembly: GCA_947457525.1. Classification (GTDB taxonomy): domain Bacteria; phylum Bacteroidota; class Bacteroidia; order Chitinophagales; family LD1; genus Bog-950. The sequence goes on from CANGXE010000002.1 coordinate 19,376, forward strand.
CCATGCTCATAGCAGCTTCTAAAGTAAAGCAGTTTAAGTCAGGCATTTTTTCTTGCGCTATTTTCTCGATAATATCTTTGCTCACTTGACCGATTTTCTTACGGTTAGGTTCAGCAGAGCCGGTTGTCTTTTTGGTGTATTCCATCAAAAGCGCGTTTACCGGTGGAGTTTTGATAACGAAATCAAAACTTTTGTCGGTGTACACAGAGATAACACATGGAAGGATTTTGCCCATTCTGTCTTGTGTTTGCGCATTGAAACGCTTACAGAATTCCATGATGTTTACACCCTTAGAACCTAATGCCGGACCGATTGGAGGAGCCGGGTTTGCTTGTCCACCTTTAACTTGAAGTTTAATGAACGTTTGAATTTCCTTTGCCATTTTATTTGATATTAAGTATTAACGAATTGAGGGTTTGATTAACTAATTTTTTCTACCTGCATGAAGCTAACTTCCACAGGTGTTTTGCGACCAAATATTTTTACAACTACTTTCAATTTCTTCTTCTCGTTGTTGATCTCTTCGATAGTTCCGATGAAATCATTGAACGGTCCGTCTACAATCTTCACATCTTCGTTGATGATAAACGGTTCAGCCATGCTTTCGCCTGCATCTAACATCTCATCAGCTTTGCCCAATAGTTTCATTACCTCAACATGAGATAAGTTACCCAAGAAACCAAGCACACCGTTCACCTGACGAATTTGCGACCACATTTCTGCTGTGATTTTTCCGTCATTTACTTCCATGTAGATATAACCCGGATAAAGCGTTTTATCTTTAATGGTTTTTTTGCCGGCTTTGATGGTATACACTTTCTCCGTAGGCACTAAAATGTTGGTCACAATAGAGTCCCACTTTGCGCGGTTAATTTCAAGTTGAATGTGATCACGAATTTTTCGTTCTTGACCACTTATCACTCTTACTACGTGCCATTTTTTTTCGTCTGCCATTTTCTTAGCCTCCTATTACAAGTTTATAAAGATTGGATGTACCTAAGTTAAAGGTAACGTCCATGGCCAATACGATAAAAGAGATCAACAAGGCAGATATCAATACAATGATTGAACTCTCTTGCAACTCTGCCCAACTCGGCCAGGTTACCTTATTCACCAACTCATCGTAGGCTTCGCGGAAATATGATGTGAACTTGTCCATGTTCTTTTTTATGTTCTTTAATTCAATATTAGCAGGGGCAGCCAGATTCGAACTGACATCAACGGTTTTGGAGACCGGTATGCTACCATTGCACCATGCCCCTTTTTTGTTTGCGTGTTGAAGTAAATTCTATCCAGTTTTCTCTACTTCCCACACACCTTACGTCAAAAAGGGACGCAAATATAATCATGTAGCCGAATTTTCAAAAGAAAATGCCGCTCAATGACCAAATGTTTTTTGCGTACCGAATTAACACTGCGTACTATAAAAACAAAAGGCGGGAAAAATCCCGCCTTTACGTTTATGTTGGTGTTTAATTACTTGATGATTTCAGTAACTTGACCTGCACCTACTGTTCTACCACCTTCACGGATAGCGAAACGTAGACCTTTTTCCATAGCGATTGGGTAAATCAACTTAACATTCAATGTTACGTTATCGCCTGGCATAACCATCTCAACGCCAGCTGGCAATGTGATTTCTCCGGTTACGTCAGTTGTACGGAAATAGAACTGAGGACGGTATTGGTTGAAGAATGGAGTGTGACGTCCACCTTCTTCTTTGCTCAATACGTAAACTTCGCATTTGAACTCAGTGTGAGGTGTAACAGAACCCGGTTTAACGATAACCATACCGCGTTTGATTTGCTCTTTCTCAATACCACGAAGTAATAGACCTACGTTGTCACCAGCCTCACCTCTATCAAGGATTTTACGGAACATCTCAACACCTGTACAAGTTGAAGTCAATGGTTTTTCACCTTCTTTCAACAAACCGATGATTTCTACAGACTCAGATGAGTTGATAGCACCTCTTTCGATACGGCCAGTAGCAACAGTACCACGACCTGTGATAGAGAATACGTCCTCAACCGGCATCAAGAATGGTTGATCAACAGCACGTGGAGGAACCGGAATGTAGCTATCTACTGCAGCCATCAATTCGTCAATTTTCTCTACCCATTTAGCTTCACCATTCAAAGCACCCAAAGCGGAACCTTGAATAACCGGAGTGTTAGCACCATCATATTTGTAGAAGCTCAACAAGTCGCGGATTTCCATTTCACCAAGTTCCAAGAACTCAGGATCTTCAACCAAGTCAACTTTATTCATGAACACTACGATTTGAGGTACACCTACCTGACGAGCCAAAAGGATGTGCTCGCGAGTTTGAGGCATTGGACCGTCAGTTGCAGCAACCACAAGGATAGCACCGTCCATTTGAGCAGCACCTGTAACCATGTTTTTGATGTAATCCGCGTGACCTGGACAGTCTACGTGAGCGTAGTGACGACTAGTTGTTTGATATTCAACGTGTGCTGTATTGATAGTGATACCTCTTTCTTTTTCTTCAGGAGCGTTGTCGATTGAAGAATAGTCGCGCATTTCTGCAAGACCTTTCTTTGCAAGCACTGTAGTGATAGCGGCAGTCAAAGTTGTTTTACCGTGGTCAACGTGGCCGATTGTACCGATGTTAACGTGCGGCTTGTCTTTAATGAATTTTTCTTTAGCCATTGTTGTTGTTTTAATTATTGTTTTAAAATTGTTTATTAAAAAAATTTACTATCACTACTGAGCCGTTGATGAGAATCGAACTCGCGACCTCTTCCTTACCAAGGAAGTGCTCTACCACTGAGCTACAACGGCTTGTTAAGGAATTTCACTCAACTCCTCTTTTCTTTTGGAGCGGGAGACGAGGCTCGAACCCGCGACCTACAGCTTGGAAGGCTGTCGCTCTACCAACTGAGCTACTCCCGCATTTTTTTACTTTTTAAAGAACGATTGTGGGTAAGGATGGATTCGAACCACCGAACTCCGAAGAGGACAGATTTACAGTCTGTTGCCGTTGGCCACTTGGCTACTTACCCGACATTATTTTTTAACAGAGCCAGCTGAGGGACTCGAACCCCCGACCTACTGATTACAAATCAGTGGCTCTACCAACTGAGCTAAGCTGGCTTAAGCGATAAAACGTCTGTCGGCATAAGACGCTTTTCTGTTATTTTTATTAGTCAATGAACACTATGCCCTTAAAAACGGGACGCAAATCTAACCGTTTAGATTAATTTTCAAAAGATGATAAATAAAAATGTGAACTTTTTTTTGTGATGGGATAAGAATTAAACAAAAAAGCGAGGATTTCAGGTCCTCGCTTTCGGTTTTATCTAGTGGGCTTTCACTTTTTCTTTCTGTTTCTTGAGTTGCTCGGCTACGGTTTGCACCGCCAAATCTGCACTTTCTTCAAATGTCTTAGTGGTTTTGGCTACAAAAAGTGTTTTACCGGGAATATGTAACTTAATTTCCACTACTTTATCTTTAACGCTTTGTTGAGTTTCTAGCTTTAGGAAAACCTCCGCTTCTACTATCTTATCATAAAACGTCTCTAGTTTGCTTAACTTTTTATTAATAAACTCTAGCAATTGGTTAGATGCATCAAAGTGCACTGGATGGATGACTACGTTCATAATTACTGATTTTGAGGTGAGAAAATATGATGGTTGAAATTATACGATTTTTTTGATGTTATATAAGAGTGAACGGAAATTAAATAAAAAAGTTAGTCTTAGGCTTTGGGGTGTGCTTGTTTGTAAATGTCTTTAAGTCGATCAATGGTGTTATGAGTGTATACTTGGGTAGCGGCTAAGCTAGAGTGCCCGAGCAGTTCTTTCACTGCGTTTATATCTGCACCATTGTTCATTAAGTGCGTAGCAAAACTATGACGCAACACATGTGGGCTTTTTTTATTCACCGTGGTTACCAAAGTCAAATAATGCTTTACAATACTGTTGACTTGATGTGGCTGAATAGCTCTTCCTTTATCATCTAGCAATAGTATATCCAGAGCCACATCGGGGAACGCCACTTTTCGTTCGGCTATAAAATGCTGGACTTGCTGCATCAATCCTCTATGAACGGGAATAATTCGTTCTTTATTTCCCTTTCCCAAAACTTTAAGCTGACTTTGATAACTATCTATGCTACTTTTCTTGAGCTGAACCAACTCGCTCCGCCTCATGCCTGTGCCGTACAGGATTTCTAATATAGTTTTATGTAAAACACCTTTGTACCCTTCAGGGAATGGCACGTGAGCAAACAACTTGTCCATATTGTGCTCTTCCACAAAAACAGGTAACCGTTTTGAAGTTTTTGGTGTTTGTACCTTAGCTAAAGGGTTTTTTATCACCACACGTTTCCGGATAAGATATTTGTACAACGATTTTAGTGAGGAAACTTTCCGATTGATAGAGCGCGGAGTAATTTTATCGCGCATAAGGCTCACCATCCAATTTCGAATGTCAATATGTGAAACAGCGGCTATTTCTTTTACGCCTTGCGACTCGACAAACACTTTGAACTGAGCAATGTCATTGGTGTAGGCCAATAGCGTATGCTTCGAATAGCGTTTTTCGAATTCTACATAGTTTAAGAAAGATTGAATGTGGGGTTCGGTCACAACCATAAATATAGAACGATGATGGCGACCGCTATATTTTAGGTAAATATGTTGTAAACAGGTTTTAACAAGGTGTCGGTTATGACACACAACTCGCTTAATTTGTCCCTTAGGTAGGAGCAAAAAAATACCTCATCACACTTTAAAGTACGATGAGGTAGAAATTATTTATTTGAAAGGAAATTAACCTTCTGCTTCTCTGATTAGTTGGCCAACATAAGCCGCTTTCAACACTTGCTCTCTGCGGATTACACTTTTCTTAGTGAAAGTTTGGCGCGTACGCAACTGGCGAAGAATGCCTGCTTTCTCAAACTTCTTTTTGTACTTTTTAAGTGCCTTGTCAATAGTATCTGATTCTCTTGCGTCTATGATTAACATGTTTTTTCTGTTTTTGGAGTGGCAAAAATAATAGCTTTATCGAAAATTCAAAGTGTTTTTAAATATTCCCTTTCATGATTTCGCGAGAAATAACCAGTTTTTGGATTTCTGATGTTCCTTCGCCTATGGTGCACAGTTTGCTGTCGCGATAAAATTTCTCTACCGGAAAGTCTTTTGTATAGCCATAACCACCAAATACTTGCACGGCATCTGTAGATATTTCTACAGCAATTTCTGAGGTATAATATTTAGCAAAAGCCGACTCTTTGGTCACTTTTTTCTTCTCATTTTTCAAATAAGCCGCTTGCATAGTCAACAATTCTCCGGCTTCAATTTTTGTGGCCATGTCTGCCAATTTGAACGAAATAGCTTGGAAATTAGCTATTGGTTGACCAAACTGCTCACGTTCTTTAGCATATTTCACCGAAGCTTCATACGCGCCTTTTGCAATACCTAAACCAAGAGCCGCAATAGAAATACGACCACCATCTAAGATTTGCATAGCTTGTTGGAAACCATTTCCAAGAGCTGCATCACCGCCACACACATTCTCATCAGGCACAAAACAATCTTCAAAAATCACCTCTGCTGTTTCTGAAGCTCGCATACCAAGTTTGTTCTCTTTTTTTCCGGCCTTCAACCCTTTGGTTCCTCTTTCTATAATGAAAGCTGTCATTCCATGACTGTCTAGCAACTCGCCAGTGCGCACAATGGCTAGTACCACATCACTTGATTGACCATGTGTAATCCAGTTTTTGTTGCCATTCAACACCCATCCGCCATCTACTTTTTTAGCGGTAACTTTCATGCGCATCGCATCACTACCGGTGTTAGCTTCGGTCAATGCCCATGCGCCTACCCACTCACCCGTGGCCAATTTTGGCAAATATTTTTTCTTCTGCTCTTCGGTGCCGTGATAATAAATATGGCCGGTGCATAGTGAATTATGAGCCGCCACGGACAAACCAACCGAACCGCAAACTTTTGCGATTTCAGAAACAACCGTCACATATTCAAAGTAACCCAAGCCTGAGCCGCTGTACTTTTCAGGAATGTAAACACCCATAAAACCTAGTTCACCCATTTTGTGAAATAAGTCTTTCGGAAAAAATTGCTCTTCATCCCATTTCATAAAATTCGGGCGGATTTCCTTTTCCGCAAAGTCTTTGATGGTCTGCGCAATCATGCGTTGGCTGTCGGTCATTTCAAAGTTCATACTATTGTAGATGTTTTTTTTGTTTTGCGGTGCGAATATAAAAATTTTGCTTTCCTAGCGAGTTTTGTAATAAACAAGCGGATTTACGAAAAGTTAATGGCCGAAACTATATTACTTGAATATTGGCGAATGCGCTGATCACCACCTAAAAAATCGAGAGAAGCAATAAACGAAAAGCCGGCTACATCTCCACCTTCAGCTTTCACAAGTTCTGCAGCCGCTACAGCTGTGCCACCGGTGGCCAACAAATCATCGTGTATCATCACCTTCCATCCGGGTTGCACCACTCCGGTATGTATTTCCAGCGTAGCTGAACCATATTCTAAATCATAACTATACGCTCTAGTTTGTGCAGGCAACTTACCGGCTTTACGCACCGGGAAAAGAGGTACTTTAAGTTTGTTAGCAATCAAAATGCCCAAGAAAAAACCTCTGCTTTCTATGGCACAAATCGCATCAATTTTGCCATGTTGATGCAAGAAAGTGTTAATAATATTTTCAGCAATATCATCACACAATTGAGAATCGAGAAAAATCGGTGTTATGTCTTTAAATAGGATGCCCGGTTTGGGAAAATTTGGCACATCACGAATTGCTTCGTCTAGCCGTTTTTTTATGTTCATTTTGTTATGTAAAAGATTTTAAGAACGTGGTTCATTATCGTTGTCGGAGAAAGAATCCGGTTCCGGACGAGGAGGAATAGTCAATACTTTCCAAAAGAAATAGGCCGTAAAAAAAATCACCACTCCCTCTGCCAACAATAAAGTAATCAATGCTTCTGGTTTCATTAGTCCAATTTTTCAGTGTAATTAAATTCTTCCCTCTGCTACTCGTTTCTTATAAGCCACATACACCAGGTAGCTGATGCCGGCAAACAGAACCACTAATAGTAACCGAGAAAGATGTACATAAATAGAAGCTTCTGCGCTCAACTTTGCCCATATATCCGGTAGTGAACCAAAGAACACAAAGCCTAAGAAAAGCGGGGTGATATATTTGATGATGAATTTATAAATAACTGGAGTTTTGATGTCTGAGCCTTCGTTTATCTCCGCCCAGCCTTTGTCTATGCCAAACACCCAAGCAAACAAAATGACTTCTGCTAAAGCAAAAACCACTAACGAAACCGTGCCCGCCCAATAGTCATATTCATCAAAAACACCTTCGTTGAAGAAAAGTACGGTAGGCAAACCAAAAGCAAACACCAACAAGCCAAAAGTAATGGCTGATTTTTCGCGGGTCCAGTTAAACTCATCTTGCAAAAAGCCCATATAAGGAGTTCCCATCGCCAAAGATGAAGTTATGCCCGCAAAAAATAACAAACCAAACCACATTACTCCTGCTAAAGCCGCTAACACCGGTCCCCACTGCTGAAACAAGTAAGGCAATGTTTTGAACCCAAGTCCCAAGCCACCAGATTGAGTCAATTCTACCACTTTATCAATTCCTAAATAACCAATAGAAATAGGAATGATTATCGCGCTACCCAATACCACTTCTACAAACTCATTCATCCAACCTGCGCTCATCGCATTCAACGCTATATCATCTTTAGGTTTAACATAAGATGCATAACATTGAATAGAACCCATGCCCACGCTTAGCGTAAAGAAAATTTGACCGGCAGCGGCTAACCATACCTTTGGTGACCAAATGGTCGAAAAATCGGGCGTCCAAAGGTAGTTTAAACCAAGCGTTCCGTCATATATGGCACCATCCACGCCTGCTTTCAGTGTGATACCTTTAATGGCCAATAGAATACCAAACAATATAAGTAATGGCATTCCGATTTTTGCCACTTTCTCTACACCTCCACTCAACCCCTTAGATAAAATCCAAGTGTTCAATACTAAACAAACAATCCAAAAAACAATTGGCTCGATGGTGGTTAAAGAAATATAGCTGCCAAAAAAACCGGCTACTTCATCGGGCGATTTACCGCCAAAAGATCCAACTACAGAATGATACATGTAAGATAATGTCCAACTTTCGATGTAACAATAGTACGCAGCCACGGCAATATTGGTGAAAATACCAAACACACCAATGTATTTCCAAAAGCTACGTTTATCCATCGTGTTGAGAATAAACGGTGTAGAATGGTCGCCTTTTTTGCCGCCAAAACGCCCCATACTCCATTCAATCCAAAGCAAAGGAATTCCCATCAATAAAAAGCAAACTAGATAAGGAACGATGAATGCGCCACCGCCATTCTGAATAGCTTGCACCGGAAATCGCAAAAAATTTCCCAAACCCACGGCATTGCCGGCCATGGCTAAAATCAAACCCACTCTCGATCCCCAATTCTCTTTGTTAGATGACATACGTAAATTTAAAAAGCGAAGAATATTATGTCAAGGTTAAACTTAATCTGCGAAAAATGAAAATTTTTTGCGCAGTTGTTTTTGAGGCGCTACACATTAATTTTCAGACCATCATAGGCAACCGTGATATTGCTTGGCAATTTGGCCTGCACAGCTTCGTGCAAACCAAACTGATGACTCATGTGTATAAAATATGCGTGTTCGGGATTGATTTCCTCTACCAACTGAAGCGACTGCTGAATAGTAAAATGAGAATAATGCTCTTGTTCACGCAACGCATTTACGATAAGCACTTTGGTGCCACGCAATTTTTCTCGCTCTGCGGGTACTATTTCTTTTGCATCAGTGATAAATGAAAAATTACCAAAGCGATAGGATTTTACCGGCATGCCGCCATGCAACACATTGATGGGCAAAATTGACAAGTCGCCAATAGAAAATGGTTCATTTTCGATGATGGTGAAATTCATTTTTGGCAGATAGGGATAATCGGTTTCAGAAAATACATAGCCGTATTGGTCTTTTATGCCGAGCTGAGTGGTATAATCACAATAGACCTGAATGGGTTTCCCTGATATAAAATTGAACGCACGAATGTCATCAAATCCCGCAGTGTGATCGCGGTGAGCGTGAGTCATTAAAATAGCATCTAATTTCTTGACGTTTTCGCGCAACATTTGTTGGCGAAAATCGGGGCCGCAATCGGAAACAATGATTTGCCCATTGTGCTTAATCATGATAGAGGTACGCAGCCGATTATCTTTGGCGTCTTTACTTTTACACACCTCACATTCGCAGCCAATCAATGGCACACCCCCTGAAGTTCCCGTACCTAAAAAAGTAACTTCCATGGCGATGTTTTTATACGAAAAGCTATTTTGATTAAAGGGGAATTTATTTTTCTACAAAAAGCGTTTCGCCTTTTTCTGCTCTAATCTTTTGAAATAAGTCTGTGCTCTCGCTCGAAAGATTGGTTAATTCTAAGTCTTGAATGGTCACTAAAATCTCCATCATCGAGTTGATTTTAGCTTCCACTTCGTGAAATTTGTTAATTACTACTACACGTCTTTTCTCCAAAACGCAGTAGCCGTTTTGAAAATTTCCTTTCTCATAACGCACAGTATAACCACCTTCTTTGAAAATTTCTTCCACTTTTTTTAGCAATGCAGCATTATATTTGAAATTCATAAGCAGTTTTACGTTATACCTAAACAATAATCAGTTCCACATCGAACTGAAATACTAAACGAAAATATTCGGATGAAAATTCTAAACATGAAGAAGAAACTAACACTGTGGATTGTTTTTTTGCCATTTGTCCTTTGGGCACAGCAAACGGAGTTTAAAGACGGTGCATTGACTATAGATTTTGCAAAAAAGAAGAAGATTCAGGCAGATACAACAAAAACGCAATCAAACTCTTATGAGGAAAGCAGTCCAAAACCCAAGAAACAAAAACAAGGTTATGTAGAAGAAGCCGAAGAATTTAACCCTCAGCGAGATGGTTTATTCAAAGCCACATTTGCTGCCGGATTGAATTTATCGCAAATAGATGGCGATGAACAAGCCGGCTATAATTATCCAGGGGCGCAAGCTGCAGTGGGTGTGTTGGTTAAATTTCATAAAAACGTTTCGGTTGGGCTAGAAGTGCAGTATGCCATGAAAGGCGCATATAGGCGATTAAACAATAATGAATTCCCCACTTACATGTTTCGTCAGCAATGGGATTATGTGGGCATTCCGCTAATGTTGAACGTTCATGATAAAAAATTGGTGATGGCCAGTGCAGGTCTTTCTTTCAACTACCTAGTACGTAACAAACTCCGATTTGATGTTTATGATGCAGCGGGAAATATCAACGACAGTCTTAGTAATATTGCAATCAGACCATTAAGTTTAGAACCCAGAAAGTTTGATTTATGTGCCGTAGTAGGTTTTCAGTTTTTGATCAAGAAAGTTTTAGGTATTGGAGCGCGATTTGAGTACTCGTTGATAGGGTTAAAGCCATCGGTTGGTCCTATTTCAAAAGTAAGAAATATGTATAACAACACTGTCACCGTTCGCTTACAATACATTCTCAGCCCCGTCAAAAAGAAGTAACAAAGTTACTCCGCTATAACCCTTACTTCAGTTCGTCTGTTTTGTTGTTTGCCACTTGCAGTGTTGTTGTCGGCTACAGGTTCTGAGTCACCATAGCCTTTAGCTACAATTCGCTCTGCGACAATTCCTTTCTTCACCAAATATTGTTTCACTGCATTGGCTCGGTCTTCCGATAGTTTTTGATTCGCTTCGGGAGCACCCACATTGTCGGTATGCCCGGCAATCTCAATGACCAATGTTTTCTTCAAACTCATGTATTCTGCTAATTCATTTAACTCTTTATTAGACTCAGCTCGCAAGGTAGCTTTACCCGAGTCAAAAAACACATTGTCCAATGTAAAATTCTTAGGGGGTGTAATCGTAATTTTATAATCCATCGTGTACGCTCCAGCCATATTAGGCATATCAAGCAACAAATCACTCTCTACGGTGGTGAACACTTTGTATTTCACTTTATACTTCTGCCCCGGTGGCACTAAAATCGCAAACTTACCATCTGCACCTGTGGTGCCGTTATATGTTTTAGCATCTTTCACCGATATGAATGACACCGCTTGGTCAACTTGGGGCTTTTCTTTATCATTCACTACCACCACTTTTAGCAAAGCCTGCGTAAGAGTTGGTTTGAGGTCTTGCGAAAAAAGCTGTGTCGTGCTTATGAGTAAAAGGAAGAATGGATAAATTTTCATACTAAAGATTGATGTGGTGAAAAAGTATAACGAAACTAAGTAGCAAATTATTTCGCTAAGCTAGAACAATCGTCCTTCTCCCATCGGTGGTGTTTTGCCGATGTGGCGATAAGCTAGTTCGGTTACTTCACGTCCTCGTGGTGTACGCTTGATAAAGCCTTCTTTAATTAAAAACGGTTCGTAGACTTCTTCGATGGTGCCGGCTTCTTCACCTACAGCTGTGGCAATAGTGGTTAAACCCACGGGGCCACCCTTAAACTTATCAATGATGGCCGTCAAAATTCGGTTATCCATTTCATCTAACCCGTACAAATCAACATTCAATGCTTCGAGTGCATATTTGGTAATTTCGAGCGTGATAGTTCCGTTGCCTTTCACTTGGGCAAAATCACGCACTCTGCGCAAAAGTAAGTTAGCAATACGCGGTGTGCCTCGGCTTCTTCGTGCTATTTCATAAGCCGCATCTTCATTAATTTCTGTTTTCAAAATTTTTGCTGAGCGCTTGATAATATTTTTCAAAACTTCCGCATCATAATACTCCATGCGGCAGGTGATGCCAAACCGCGAACGCAAAGGCGCTGTGAGCAAACCGGAGCGCGTAGTGGCCCCCACAAGGGTGAAAGGATTTAA
>CANGXE010000003.1 GCA_947457525.1 Bacteroidota bacterium
TATCAGCAAAAAGTATCAACCCAAACACGCTCCGGTAGGTGCTGAAAATTGGTTTACCCTCATCAACGTACCGCACGATGCCGGTCAAAACTGGGACGCTATAATTACTGAAGCGCGCAAAAATATTTTACAAAAATTGAGCAAAGAATTAGGGGTAGATATTGAGCCTTTGATTGTGTCGGAGAGCATCAATTATCCTAAAACAATTGAAGCTAAAACGCAGAGTTACTTGGGAGCGCTCTATGGTAGTTCGTCTAATGATAAGTATTCAGCATTTTTGCGTCATCCCAATTTCTCTAACCAAATCGAAAATCTCTATTTTTGTGGCGGCAGTGTGCATCCCGGAGGCGGAGTGCCATTGTGTTTGCTTTCCGCAAAGATTATTGACGAGTTAATGCCGAATGAATAAGAAATTTCAACCTATTGTTTTTGCCGTTTTAGTGATTAATCACGGGGTCGGTTTAGTGGGTTTAAATTCTCCGTTCATGGCTGAGTTTGAGCCACTATCTTGGTTCAATCTTATTTTGAGTTTCGTATCAGTAGTGAGTTTTCATCGCGACATCGATAAGAAATTTATTGCTTTTTCTTTGATAACTTTTTTAATCGGTATGGCGGTAGAAATAATCGGGGTGTCTACCGGATTTCCTTTTGGACAATACTTTTATACTCAACAATTTGGTCCGATGGCTTTTAATGTACCTTTGATTATCGGTTTAAATTGGATTTTATTGACCTACTGTGCGGCTTGTATTTTTAGTCCATTAGCCATTTCGCCTTGGTTTAAAATATTTTTTGCCGCCAATTTAATGACAGCGCTAGATTTATTGCTAGAACCGTTTTCTATTCGACACAATTTTTGGGTGTGGTTTGATGGTGTTCCTCCTATGCAAAATTTTATAGCTTGGTGGGCAGTAGCAGTTTTTATGCAATGGCTGCTGTACAAGTTCTCAATTAAAGTAGAGAATGATTTCGCTCGCAAGTATTTTGTGCTGCTCACCGTTTTTCTGCTTTCAGATTTATTACTTAGCATATTTAGAATCAATCTACTCGAACCTTTTTTATAAACGCTTGTTACTTGGGCATGATGATAAATATTATAGCTCTTTTTATAGGATTTGCAGGCATGGAATTAGTAGCACATGTCATGCACAAGTACGTGATGCATGGTTTTTTGTGGAGTTTACACCGCTCTCACCATCAAAAATCTCGTGGTTTTTTTGAATGGAATGATTTGTATTTTTTCATTTTCGCTATCCCGGGAGCTGCATTAATTGTGTTTGGTTCTCTGAATAATTTTGATTGGCGTTTTTTCTTAGGAATAGGTATTGCGCTTTACGGATTGACTTATTTGATTGTTCATGATGTTATTATACATCAACGTTTTAGATGGTTTACAAAACTTGATAATCGTTACATAAAGGCGCTGCGTAAGGCGCACAAAGCACATCATGCAGATGTCAGTAAAGATGCAGCTGTTTCCTATGGAATGCTTTGGGTAGATGAAAAATATTTCGATACGGATATTCCTACCAAGTTTTCCGGACACAACATCGTTTTCTAGGTAGGCTAAACTTTCATACAATTTTATTGTTTTAAATCGAAAGTTAACCTAATTATAGAACTCCAAATGGGTCAATATTCAATAAAAGATTTAGAAATGCTATCAGGGGTAAAGGCTCATACCCTCAGGATTTGGGAGCAACGCTATACGTTCTTAAAGCCAGAACGTACCGACACAAACATTCGCTATTACAGTGATGAACAGCTTAAAACTATCTTAAATATAAGTTTGCTTAACAGGCATGGTCTACGTATCTCCAAGATTGCAGACATGTCTAATATTGAATTGAGCAATGAAGTGCTCAAAGTAGCCCAAAATAACACCAAGCCTGATGTATTGCTCGATGCGATGATACACTCCATGATAGATTTCGATGAAGCTCGTTTCGAAAAAACACTTTCTACGGCTATTATGCGTTTGGGCTTTGAAAAAACTTTTACTGAGCTTATTTTCCCATTCATGTATCGAACCGGAGTACTTTGGTCAACCGGAGCTATTCGTCCCTCTCAAGAACACTTTATCTCAAATCTAATCAGAAGGAAAATTAATGTAGCTATAGACAACCAGTTTGTAGCTAAGAATGAAAATTCAAAGAAGTTTGTGTTGTTTTTACCTGAAGGTGAAACTCATGAGTTGTTGATGTTATTTACTGAGTATTTACTTCGTCAACACAATCATGAAGTTGCCAATATTGGTGTTTCATTACCTTATGATGATATAGATTTTTTGAACAGAGCATTCAATCCAGACTTTTTTGTCAGCTTCTTTACCGTTGCGCTCAAAGACTGTACACTTCAGCAATATATTGATAAGTTAGCTTCTAGTTACCCAGATAAAAAAATAGTAATAGGTGGTATGCAAGTTGGTCTTCAAAATCCCAAGCTACCATCCAATGTTCACTATATCACCACCGTGGTTGATTTGCTTAGCTTGATAAAGTAAGCAAATACAGTTTTAGACACTTCTATCTTCTTCCAATTTTAATGTAAATAAACCAACTTGCTTAGCCTATTTGTTGGTTTTTTGATAGTCTCAGCAACTTTTAGTAAATAACTTATTCTTTTTTTTCAAAGAATATTCTACAGGTATGTTTCACTTTTGTAGTGTTGTCATTGGTAATTAGTTTATTTTATAGGTCTGTTTTTTGCACAACTGATTATGATTATGGAGCCTTTCTTGATTTCTGTTTAATTATTTAACAAATCTTTTAAACAATATATTTGGATGTCTGGAATTTTAAAAGTTATATTTGTTTAATAATTTTAATGAATACTTAAACAAAAAGACATGACACCTACAGCAGACTTCGGAACAGAGATTATGCAATACCAACGCATACTTCGACCATTTGCTTTTAACCTAACACATAGCATGGAAGAAAGCGAAGATTTAATTCAAGACACCTTCTACCGAGCTATTGCCAACAAGGACAAGTTCTCTGAAGGTACAAACATTAAAGCTTGGTTGTTTACGATTATGAAAAATATATTCATCAACAACTACCGCAAGAACCAAAAGAAAAATGTGATTACGGATACCAGCGATAATCAGTATTTGTTGAACAGCACAAAGAAAGTGGAGCACAACGGTTCAGAAGTGAATTTCTTAGCCGCTGACATCGAGAAAGCGATGCAAGAAGTAAGTATTGACTTTACTGCACCATTTATGATGTATTTTAATGGCTTCAAATATCAAGAGATTGCTGAGCAATTAAATTTACCTTTGGGCACTGTAAAAAGTAGAATATTCTTTGCCCGTAAAGAATTGCAAAACAAGTTGAAGGGAATGGGAATTTCTAATTCAGGCTTTGACAAATAAGCAAACGTGAAAACAAAGAAAATTATAGTTATTGGTTCCGGATTTGCCGGATTGACTGCAGCAGGCCTTTTGGCCAAGCAAGGTCATGAAGTTACTATCCTAGAAAAAAATGATCAGCCCGGTGGACGTGCACGTATCTGGGAAAAAGATGGTTTTACTTTCGACATGGGACCAAGCTGGTATTGGATGCCTGAGGTGTTTGAGCAGTACTTTAATTTATTTGGGAAAACGGCAAGTGACTTTTATGATTTAGTGCGGCTTGACCCGGCCTATCGTGTGTTCTTTAAAAATGAAGAACAAGTAGATGTTCCGGCTTCTATGGATGAGCTGATTGCATTGTTTGAGTCTAAAGAAAAAGGAAGTGGGGTGAGACTGAGAAAATTTTTGGCTGATGCCAAGTATAAGTACGACACTGCCATGACGGATTATGTCCATCGCATATCTGATAGCATCACTGAGTATTTCGATTTAAAACTAATTGTAAAGAGTTTTCAATTGCAGATTTTTCAATCGTTGCGCAGTGAAGTAAGAAAACAATTTACTCATCCCGGGTTGGTAAGTTTGTTAGAGTTTCCTGTTTTGTTTTTAGGATCAACGCCTGATAAAACACCCGCCATGTATAGCATGATGAATTACGCTGATCTAGTGTTAGGTACTTGGTATCCGATGGGCGGTATGCATCAAATTGTAAGAGCTATGGTGAAGATAGCAGAAGAGCAAGGCGTAAAAATTTTAGTCAACCAAGAGGTAACAAAAATCGAAGTGCTTAAAGGGAAAGCCAAGAGAGTACATGCTAAACAACAGATTTTTGAAGCCGATGTACTAGTGGCCGGAAGCGATTATAACCACACGGAGCAAGTGCTTTTAGATAAGCCAAATCGCGAGTATGACGAACAGTATTGGGAGAACAGAACAATGTCACCATCTTCATTATTGTTTTACATCGGGGTGAATAAGAAAATTCCAAACTTGTTACACCACAATTTGTTTTTTGATGAAGATTTTGAAACACACGCTAATGAAATCTATGATCAACCAAAATGGCCAACAGCTCCTTTGTTTTATGCCTGCGTGAGCAGCAAAACAGATTCTTCGGTAGCACCCGAAAGTAGCGAAAACTTATTTTTATTGATGCCGCTTGCTCCGGGAATAGAAGACACAGAAGAGTTGCGTGAAAAGTATTTTCAAATGATGATGAAGCGATTAGAGCAACGCTCGGGCGAACCAATTGCTCAAAATATTGTTCTCAAAAGAAGTTTTTGTATTAAAGATTTTCAGAAAGATTATCACTCCTTCAAGGGCAATGCGTATGGGTTAGCGAACACCCTCATGCAAACGGCCATTTTGAAACCGAAGATGAAGTCGGCTAAAGTGAAAAATCTGTTTTATACCGGTCAGTTAACAGTGCCTGGCCCTGGCGTTCCTCCGTCCATTATATCCGGACAAATGGTTGCCAAAGAAGTGAACCGTCAAATTGAAGAGTCTATCATCTAAACGTAAAAACTATGTTCAAAAATTTTGAAACCACATCGGCAGACTGTAGTCGAATAATCACCCAGACGTACAGTACTAGTTTTTCATTGGGGATTAAAACATTACACAAACGTTTTCATGATCCGATTTATGGTATTTATGGAATGGTTAGATATGCTGATGAAATTGTTGATACATTTCATGATTTTGATAAGACCTATTTATTGAACAAATTTAAAGAAGACACTTTCGAAGCAATTCGTACAGGTATATCCCTAAATCCTGTTCTTTATTCTTACCAAAAAGTAGTAAATGAATACAACATTCCATTGGAGTTGACTACAGCTTTTTTTAGGAGCATGGAAATGGACCTATCCAAAAAGGCTTATGGTGAAGATATGTATGAAGAGTACATTTATGGCTCAGCAGAAGTAGTTGGTTTGATGTGTCTAAAAGTTTTTGCCGAAGGCAATGATGAGCTTTTTGAGCAGCTAAAACAACCGGCAAAAGCCCTGGGAGCCGCTTTTCAGAAAGTGAATTTTTTAAGAGATATGAAAAGTGATTTTGATGAGCGAGGTCGAGTATATTTTCCGGGCATAGATTTCACTAATTTCAAAGAAGAGTCGAAGAAAAAAATTGAAGAGGAAATAATGCACGATTTCAATGAAGCTTTGATTGGTATTAATTTATTGCCTGTTGGAGCAAAAGGTGGTGTTTTGTTGGCTTATAAATATTATTTGCAATTGTTTAAACAAATTAGAAACGT
The DNA here is from genome assembly GCA_947457525.1 of Bacteroidota bacterium. GTDB lineage: Bacteria > Bacteroidota > Bacteroidia > Chitinophagales > LD1 > Bog-950. The sequence continues at coordinate 5,619 of CANGXE010000003.1, forward strand.
TCCTGTTTCTAAAATAAAAGAAGCGAGGATACGAGTGCCGGATAGCCGCAAAATGCGCATCCTAGTCTCTACGCTCTTCCAAACTAATTTCAAGAATCTGGTTTTAGGTGTTGAGTAAACCGGAAAGGGGTGCCTCCTGATTAACATCAGGAGGTTTTTATTTTTAGCTACACACGATGAAGTACACTTATTTACTGCTTAATTTCTTCACGATACTCGTACCGTTTTTTCGTTCGTTTGAACCTAAGTTGCATTTCTACAAAAAGTGGAAGTTTTATTTTCCGGCATTAGTCATCGCTGCTATTTTTTTTCTGGTTTGGGATTACTTTAAAACCAAACATGGAATTTGGTCTTTTAAAGAAGACTATATTTTAGGCCTTAAACTGGGTGGTTTACCACTTGAGGAATATCTGTTTTTCATTACCGTGCCCTATGCTTGTACATTTATCTATGAAACTGTCTCTCACTTTATATCTAAACAGCTTTTTCCGTCTTGGACACGCGTTGTGATGTATGGATTGAGTGCTGTTGCATTCCTTAGTTCGTTCTTTGTTTACGAACAAGCTTACACGTTTTCTGTATTATTCATTTGGGGACTAACTTTTCCTATTGTACTTAATCAGTTTAGCGCTCAAGCATTTGATAAATTCTTGCTTACTTTTTTGATAAGCATTGTACCTATGTTTGTTGTTAACGGTGTGCTGACAGGCCTGCCGGTAGTTATTTACAACAACATGGAAAATAGTGGAATTAGGATAGGTACAATCCCGGTAGAGGACTTTCTTTACAACGCAATATTATTAGCAATGAATATTGGCTTGTATGAATGGTTTAAATTGAAGTATAAGAAAGACTAAACCGCTAAGGCCAATTCATCGTACACTTTCTCTATGTAATAGATGGAAAGTTTTTGTTTTACTTCTATTGATTGCTTTACAGAAATAAAGAAATCTACTAGTTTTTTAAAGTCTGCCGGCTTCTGTAAATATCCATCAGCCCGTAAACGATAGCATTCAATCATATCTTTTTTATAATCACTATTAGTGACTACAATAACGGGGATATGCTCTAAATCAGGATCGCTTTTTATTTTTTCTAGTACTTCCTTGCCGGTAACTCTTGGCATATTTAAGTCAAGTAATATGAGATCAATTTTTTTACCGATGATTTTGGATGTATCTAGGTATTCAAAAGCTTCCTCGCCATCATACGCATACTCCATGCTGATGACTTCAGATAAGTTAGCTTCCTTCACAGCTTCTTGCATCAGCCTAACTTCTGCAGGATTATCTTCAATAACAAAAATCTGATAGGGTTCGTTCCGTTCGATTGCTAGCATGACATACTTATTTGACAACGAAGCTAGGTCTCAATAGGGTAACAACGAGATGTAGTTATAAATAGTGGCTTGTGGATAAACGATGGTAGTGTGAATGACTGTATAGCTTACTCTGCGCTTTCTTGGTTGTCTTCGTCATTTACTTTCATAATTGACTTAGGTTTGTAGCTCGGGTCTTCTAGATGTAGGATGTAGTCTTCCACTTGGTCGGCAGCAATTCTACGCGCTACAATTTTTTTGTCACGGTCGAGAATATACAACTGAGGTGTGCTTTGAATATCCCATTCCCAACGAAAGTTACTGTGGCGTTTCGCATCGCAAACGTTTACCCAATCTAGATTTTTCTCTTTGATAAACTCACGCCATTCTTTATAGTGGTCCATATCAGATATGATTGGAGCATAGACTTCTACATCCACACCTTTCTTTTTCAAATTGTGGTAACCATCCGCCAAAACCGGAATTTCTTTTTTGCAGTGGCCACAATCCGGTGACCAAAAAGCGACAACGGTATATTTATTTTTCAAATCATATAAACTCACAAAATCGCGTTCGGTGGAGTCCTTCCACAAGATTAAGCGTTGCGCTTTTTTACCTACCAAAACCGGCTCGAGGCGTGTAGCGCGGTCGCAAATTTTGAAACGTTTGGTAGTGTCTATCCATGGGGTCATATCATCCTTGCAGAAATATTTTTTACCGAAGTGAACGTACGCTCCGTCAAAGCCCATGATTTTTGAGTTGGCCATTTCGTTGAAAATGTAAGTCAAAATGTAGCGATACATTTCTCCTTTCTTGTCGGTTTTGCTGATTACGTCCTCGCCAGAAGCTATAATGGAATCCGGGTTTTGAACAGTGGTTTGGTTCATAAACGTTTTTAACTTGTTATGCAACACCGGGCAGCGCAGCAAACGGTCGTCTTTGAGGTCGACATTGTCCCAATAGTGGGCTTTGTAATAGCGCCATTGAAATGTAGAGTCTATAATTTTACCGTTCGCATCACGAGGAAAATCCGGCACTTCGGGCTCTTTCATTGAGCGAAGCAATTTGCCATAAAACAAATCAGGATTTTTGTTCATGATATCATCACGCGAGGCTTTTACCGCTTTGTCTATAGATTTCAACTGTTCTAGGTAAGCATCTTTCTTTGGGCCGTCTTTCTCTGTGCGATAAAGTCTGTTTACTGAGTCAGACTTCATTTTCATTTCGTTTAAAAATTTCATGTCGCCATAGAAAAGTGTGTTTTCTAAAGAGCCGGTGATTTTCATTTTGCCGCTGAGGTCGTGTGTGTCGCTTTCGAGTGCAAACTGTGGTTCGCTGATGATAAACTCAAAGTAACGATTGCCCATGTCGGGGAACACCGCTAGGTAAACACCACCCGGCAACATCGTATCGGGTTTTAGTGTGATTGTGCCTTTGCTGTCAAATTTGATAGTGTCTTTCACGTATTGCTTATCGCCAAAATAATTGGCCAATATCATAGAAGAATTTTCAAGCCCTTTGATGGTGAGCTTGATGTTCATTCCCTTGGTTGGGTTTGCTGCAAAGACTGAGCTAAATAGTAAAGCAAAGATGGATAGAGATAGTACTCGTTTAAACATATTAGTGTTTATTTATTTTGGTCAAATGTATTTGAATTAGACGAAATTGAAACATTGAAGTAAAGATGCGCTCGGTTAAAAAATCTTAACTGAACAAACTTGCAATCAATAGCCATACTTTGCTTTCCAGTTTTTGCGCAACGAGTTTCGGATTTCATTTTCGCGGGTGTTATTGCCGGGCTCATAAAACTTCGTGCCTTTTATTTTGTCGGGCAAAAATTCCATCTCGGTGAAATTGCCCTCGTATTCATGAGCATATTTGTAAGCCTTTCCATAGTTCAGGTCTTTCATCAACTTGGTAGGCGCGTTTCGAATGTCAAGAGGAACTGGTAAGTCGCCGGTTTGCGCCACGAGTTGTTGCGCAGCACGAATGGCTGTGTAAGAAGCGTTGCTTTTTGGTGAAGTAGCTAAATAAACCACTGTTTGCGCCAATATTAAATCACACTCCGGGTAGCCAATCATGGTTACCGCTTGAAAACAGGATGTAGCTAATAGCAGCGCATTTGGATTAGCGTTGCCAATATCTTCGCTAGAGAGAATAAGCAATCTGCGAGCAATAAATTTTGGATCTTCGCCACCCGCAGTCATTCGCGCTAAGTAATACAACGCAGCATTAGGGTCGCTGCCCCTAATAGATTTGATAAAAGCAGAAATGATATCATAGTGTTGCTCACCGCTCTTATCATACATAGCCATTTTTTGATGAATGACTTTTTCTACTTTTTCGTTGGTAATTGTAATGGTTGCTCTAGTATTGCTCAGCGATTGCACCACTAGCTCCAACACATTGAGTAGTTTTCGACCATCACCACCGGAGTAGTGAAGCAGCGCTTCTGTTTCTTTAAGCTCAATGGACTGTTGTTTCAACACATCATCGTCTGTGATGGCATGTTGTAATATTTTTTCTAAATCCGGTTTTTCTAATGGCTGCAACACGTAAATCTGACAACGCGAAAGCAAAGCCGAAATCACTTCAAATGATGGGTTTTCGGTGGTTGCGCCAATCAAGATAATAATACCTTTTTCTACGGCTCCGAGTAGCGCATCTTGTTGCGCTTTGTTGAACCGATGAATTTCGTCAATAAACAAAATTGCTTTGCCGTTTTGCTGCGCCTCTTCAATGACTTTGCGCACATCTTTGATGCCGCTTTCTATGGCACTTAACTGATAAAAAGGTAAATTGATTTGTTCGGCTATAAAACGCGCCAAAGAGGTTTTTCCCACGCCCGGTGGACCCCAAAAGAGGAGAGAAGGGATGCTGCCGGTTTCTATCAATCTGCGAAGCACTTGACCCGGGCCAATGAGATGTTGCTGCCCAACAAACTCATCTAAGTTTTTTGGGCGGAGGCGTTCGGGAAGTGGAGCAAGCATAGTAATTAGAAAAGACCGTAAAGTTCTGCGCTCACTTTGTTGATGACTTCAGCTTTCGCATCGTCTTCATCGGCAAAGTTACATTGGTCAACGTCAATGACTAACAAGCGACCTTCTTTGTATGTAGAAATCCATTTTTCGTAATATTCATTCAATCTGCGGATGTAATCCAAACGTAAATTGTCTTCATAATCGCGACCGCGTTTTTGAATTTGGTTCACCAATGTAGGCACAGAAGCTTTGAGGTAAATCAACAAATCGGGTGGCGTGATGAGCGAAGAAATGGTTTCGTATAGTTTGGTGTAGTTGTCAAAATCGCGAGTACTCATCAACCCCATACTGTGTAAGTTGGGTGCAAAAATCATAGCATCCTCGTGAATGGTGCGATCTTGAATGACGATTTCTTCACCTTTTTTGATTTCAATAATTTGGCGAAAACGAGAATTCAAAAAGTAAACCTGCAAGTTGAATGACCAACGTGGCATGTCTTCATAAAAATCATTGAGGTAGGGATTGTTTTCTACATCTTCAAAATGGGGCAACCAGCCAAAGTTTTTCGAGAGAATTTTTGTGAGGGTTGTTTTACCTGCACCGATGTTGCCGGCAATAGCCACGTGCTTAATGGGCTTTTTTTCTACTGCTTGTTTCTTCGCCATGTTGTTTTGTTCTGTTGTGTGTCGAAAGCCAATCAGGGTTGGCCGTTGTGTCGCACTAAATTAAAAATATTTCAATCTCAATAACTTTTTATCCCGATTATTTCGCGTACGTCTTTCAAAGTTTGTGTCGCATTTTGTCTTGCCTTGCTGCCTCCATCGTTGATGATTTCATTCAACAATTTATCATTGGCTGACAGTTTTTCAATTTTTTCGCGAATAGGAGCGAGGTAGGTACCCATATCTTCGCCCAGTTGCTTTTTGAAGTCGCCATAGCGAATGGTGGTGTCATTCCATTTTTCGTGGAAGAAAGCATTGGTTTCTGCTGAGCTTACCAATTGCATCAAATCGAAAAGGTTTTGAATTTCGATTGGTTTTGGGGAGTTAGGCGCAGTCGGGCTATCAGCTGTTTTAGCTTTCATCATTTTTTTGCGCAAGCTATCAGCATCGTCTGCTAAGTAGATGCAGGTATTTTCTCCTTTAGATTTACTCATTTTGCCTACGCCATCCAAACTCGGAATGGAGACCAGCGATGTTTCATAACTAAATGCTTCCGGCTCGGGGAAATAGTCTACACCGTAAGTGTGGTTGAAACGCTTCGCAAAATCGCGGGTCATTTCTAAGTGCTGTTGCTGGTCTTTACCTACGGGTACTTTGGCTGCTTTGTGCACCAAAATATCTACTGCCATCAACACCGGATAAGTCAACAATCCGGCATTCACATTGTCGGGTTGGTCGCGCACTTTCTCTTTAAACGTGGCTGAGCGTTCCAATTCACCCAAGTAGGCAAACATGTTGAACACCAAATATAGTTCGGGAATTTGCGGTACAGCACTTTGCAAGTATAGCGTACATTTATTAGGGTCAACCCCGCAAGCCAAATATTCCACTACAATTTGCTTCACATTGGCGGCTAAGTCTGCAGCTTTTGGATGCGTGGTGAGCGAGTGATAATCTGCTACAAAAAAGTAACCATTGAAATGCTCTTGCATTTTCACGAAGTTAATCACCGCCCCGAAGTAATTGCCAAGGTGCTGTCTGCCCGTGGGGCGCACACCGCTGACTGTAATCTCTTTCGCCATCTGTTAGTTTATTCTATTTTTGAGCGCCCGAAAATAAGAATAACCATGAAGATAGATAACAATCTCGTTGACCGATTGGCCGAGTTAAGTAAATTGGAGTTTGAACCTGCCGACAAGGAGAAAATACAAGCGGACTTGCAGAAAATTTTGGATTTGGTGGAAAAACTGGCCGAAGTGAATGTGGAAGGCGTGGAGCCGCTCATTTATATGACCGATGAGCGCAACGTGTTGCGCAAAGACGAAGTGAAAGACATGGTCAGCAAAGAAGATGCCTTATCTAACGCACCACAAAAAGACAGCGATTATTTCCGAGTGCCAAAAGTGATTAAAAAATAAGTATCAAACTCTGCTATGAACATCATCGAAATCAAAAACATCAGTAAGGAGTATATCATGGGTTCGCAACTGATTGCAGCACTCAAAGATGTGTCGCTGAGTGTTCAGAAGGGAGAATATGTGGCATTGATGGGACCATCCGGTTCGGGTAAGTCTACATTGATGAATATTCTTGGATGTCTTGACACGCCCACTGCCGGTTCCTATCGCTTAAACAACACCGAAGTAAGTGAAATGAGCGAAGACGAACTAGCGCACGTGCGCAACAAAGAAATCGGCTTCATCTTCCAAACTTTCAATCTTTTGCCGCGCTTATCATCATTAGAGAATGTGGCATTGCCGATGGTATATGCAGGCATGGGAAAAAAAGAAAGAATTGCACGAGCCGAGCAGGTGATGGATATGGTGGGTTTGAAAGATAGAATGCACCACAAACCCAACGAACTTTCGGGCGGACAGCGTCAACGTGTGGCTATTGCTCGAGCTTTAGTAAACAATCCATCCATCATTTTGGCTGATGAGCCGACTGGAAACTTAGATACAAAAACTTCTTATGAAATTATGTCTATCATGGAAGATATCAGCAACCGCGGCAACACGGTGATTATCGTCACCCACGAAGATGACATTGCCAAACATGCTCGCAGAATTTTACGCCTTCGCGATGGTTTGATAGAAACGGATGTGCAAAATGAGCCGGTAAAAATGATTGCGGTTTAAGATTAAGTCAAACAAATACCACATATTATTGTTTTTACCTTCTTTAAACATAAAAGCGAAAAATGAAAATTTATACAAAGACAGGTGATATTGGAGAAACTTCGCTTTTTGGTGGTCGAAGAGTGTCGAAGAGTGAATTGCGCATAGAGTCTTATGGCACAGTGGATGAACTTAACTCTTGGATTGGCTTGCTCCGTGATGTAAATACTAATGAAAGTGAGCGCGAACTACTTAAAGAAATTCAAGACCGATTATTTACTGTAGGCTCAAGCTTGGCTGCCGACCCAGAAAACGATAAACTAAAAACCCCCGACCTTCACGAAGCCGATGTAGAATTGCTGGAGAAAGGCATTGACGGCATGGACGAGGTGCTCGAAGAGTTGCGACACTTTGTTTTGCCGGGTGGCCATGTTTTTGTGTCCTATTGCCACATTGCACGTACGGTTTGTCGAAGAGCCGAGCGATTGGCTGTAGCTTTACATCATCAGGAAGCCGTGCATCCGCTCTCCATCAAGTACCTCAATCGTCTTTCTGATTATTTGTTTACACTTTCACGCAAGATGGCGCACGACCTCAAAGCAGAAGAAGTGAAATGGTTGCCCAGAAAATAATTTTGTACCCCGCACTCAAACACCATAAAGAACCCCGATGCACTCCCCCGATGTTTTACTCCATTTGTACGAAGAAAAGTTTGCGAAGAATAATTTCTATGCTAACCCGACCAATCTATACAAACCCGTAGACCACATTATGCAGATGAAGGGCAAGAAAATCCGTCCTCTGCTCGTGTTGATGGCTTGCGATTTGTTTGGCGGGAAAGCAGAAGAGGCGCTCAATCCCGCGTTTAGCGTAGAGGTGTTTCACAACTTCAGTTTGGTGCACGATGACATCATGGATGCCTCTGACATCCGCAGGGGAGAACCCACCGTGCACAAAAAGTTTGGTACCAATGCTGCCATCTTGGCCGGAGATGCTATGTTGGCGTATGCTTATCAATACCTCACCAATGTGCCTGACGAACTGCTCCGCCCCTTGCTCACTGCTTTCAACAAAACTGCCATCGAGATTTTCGAGGGGCAACAAATGGATGTGGACTTCGAAACTCGAAATGATGTAGCGCTCGAAGAATACCTCAAAATGGTGGAGTTCAAAACCTCCGTGCTTTTGGCCTGCTGTGTGCAGTTAGGTGCCATTGTCGGCAAAGCCAGCATAGAAGATCAACTAGCCATCTATGACTTCGGTTTAAATCTTGGTTTATCATTTCAGATAAAAGACGACTTGCTCGATGCTTTTGGCGAAGCCGAAAAAGTAGGCAAGCGCATCGGTGGCGACATTCTGCAAAACAAAAAGACTTATCTCTTTATTTCTACCACTCAGCTATGCAGCGCAGCGCAACAAGCCGAACTCCCCCGTCTGATAGCAGAAACCGATGAGCAAAAGAAGATAGACGGCATCAAAGTTTTGATGGAAGTCACGGGCGCCAAAGCCGCCACCGAGCAAAAAGCCGAAGACCTTTACCAATCTGCCCTTGCTTCTTTGCAAAAAGTAAACGTGCCTGCCGAGCGCAAGGCATACCTGGCGGCTATAGCAGAGAAGATTAAGAATAGGGATTATTAGGCCTTTGCTGCAGGCATTTTAACTCAGTAACTAATCGCTCATACTCTTTGGTGCGCATTTCTTCTTCTCGCATTTTGCGGAGTTGGAGGGGCGCTTCGAATGCGAATTCGTTGATAGCGCCAAGCTTTTCGATTCGCAAAGCTGGGTCGTGCAAGAAGTTAATTTTCTTTTTCACAGCATCGGTCAATACAAAACCAATGGTGACGGAGTTGGCGTTGTTGTTCAATTCGGGCATGGCGCGGAGCAAAGAGAGCGTGAGGTAATCTTCACCAGCTTCGTTTTTGCTGATGACGGCATCTACAATCTCTTTTTTGCCTTCGGTGTTGTTCCAAAGTTGGTCCATGTTGCGCATCAACGATTTGGTGATCCACCTGCGGTAGTTCTGCTCGCTGATGATGTATTCTAAATCTACTTGATTGCGCGAGAGGTGCAATTCTTTCGATATTTCTTTTAAGTGTTTGGCCGGTTCGCGGCTCGAGTAGCGAATGAAGTACAATTCATTAAATCCAAAGTATTTGGGCAAGAGATTAGAAATGCGTTGAAATAACATTTCGGGCGAAGCTTTGTACTTGTCGATGAGTTGAACAATGAGCTCGGGTTTCCAAGTGGTTTGTGCAAAGAAATTTTCGAGGTCGGCAATCAATGTTTCTTTGTTGATGTGTAAGGCCTGCGCAAAGTAAGCGCCTCTAAAGTTGTTGAGCACGTGGTCAAACGACTCTACTTTGAGCCAAGAGGTAGTCATGGGGCGTTTGTCAATCTTTATCGTAGCGAAGCCTAGTTCGCGGCCAAACAAAAACACCCTTTGCTGCTCCGTGAGTTTAGTGTTGAAGAGCAAGGTCGGTTTTTCGCCTTTCACAAACACCGAGCGAAACCCGCGCAACTTGGGGTACTCGACAAAGTCGGTTTCTTTTACATTATAATGATAAACTGTTTCCAAAAGTTTTCGATAGCCATCGGAGTTGAGCTGTGTGTCAGCGGTGATGTTGTTGTTATTTTTGAAAGTGTCGACTGCGAGTTCTATATCTTCGAAATAGTTGTCGTTCATTTCTTGATAGGAGCGGAGGCAACTGAAATAGAAATGTTCTTCTTGAAGGTTGTAATTTCTTGCTATCTCAAACACTGAGTTGATAAGCGCGCTTAGGCGAGTAGGTGCACTGGCCATCATACTCATGAGCAAACCTTTATCTACACCAAAAGTATCGAACAAAAAGTCGTTGATGATTTTGAGGTTAAGGACCTGCACCACGGGCGTCAGGTTTTTGTTGATTTTGAGCGAAACCAATTGGTCGTAGTTGGTTTCGAGGGCTTTTGCTAATTCAGTGATTTTATCGGGCTTTGGATATTTCTTCCCGTTTTCAATCTCGTTGAGGTAAGACACTGAAACACCCGACTTGGCCGAGAGTTCTTGAAGGGACAGTTTTTTATCGGAGCGAAGTTTCTTTAGTTTCAAACCAAATATGATGCGGATGTTTTCTTCTGTTGTTGTTTCCATGTTGGGGTTGGGTTTCAAGTCCTAGGTCAGTTTCCTTTTTTGGTCAGGAAAGTTGATTTCAGCGAACAAAGATACAAAAGCGAAAATTTCTACATAGCGAAATTTCGCTTGTTTATTTAAAAATCAAAATCCATATTTGCAGCGAAAATTTCGAACATGGCAAATCATACATCAATTGACGGCTTAACATTACTGGCTCCCATCGAAGAAAGCTATCAATCTATCCTTACTCCCGAGGCACTAGCCTTTGTGGTAAAACTGCAACGTACCTTTAACAAGTGCAGATTGGAGTTGTTGGCGGCTCGTGTAGAACGCCAAAAAGCGATTGATGCCGGCAAGTTGCCTGACTTTTTGCCTGAAACGGCTGCCATTCGAGAAGGCGATTGGGTAGCGGCTCCCATTCCTGCTGACATTCAAGACAGACGCGTAGAAATCACTGGCCCTGTGGACCGCAAGATGATTATCAACGCTTTGAACTCGGGTGCGAAGGTGTTCATGGCCGACTTTGAAGATTCAAACTCACCATTTTGGGCCAATAACATTGACGGTCAAATCAATTTGCGCGATGCGATTAACAAAACTATCAGCTATTTTAACCCCGACAACGGCAAATCGTACAAACTCAATGAACAAACTGCTGTGTTGATGGTACGTCCGCGCGGATGGCACTTGAATGAAAAACACGTGTTGGTAGATGGCGAAGTGATGAGCGGTTCTTTGTTTGATTTTGGTCTATTCTTTTTCCACAATGCAAAACAGCTTTTGGCCAATGGCACAGGTCCTTATTTCTATTTACCAAAAATGGAAAGTCACTTGGAGGCTCGCCTTTGGAATGATGTATTCGTGTTAGCGCAAGACGAATTGGGTGTGGCGCAAAACTCCATCAAAGCAACGGTATTGATTGAAACGATTACGGCAACTTTCGAGTTGCACGAAATTATTTATGAATTGCGTAATCACATGGCCGGATTGAACTGCGGTCGTTGGGACTATATATTCTCTTATATCAAGAAACTTAGAAACGTAGAAGGTTACATATTGCCTGACCGCGGCCAGGTGACTATGGCGGTGCCTTTTATGGCGTCTTACAGCAAGTTAGTGATCCAAACTTGCCACAAACGTAAAGTGCACGCTATGGGCGGCATGAGTGCTTTTATTCCAATTAAAAATGACGAAGCGGCTAACAATGCAGCTATCGAAAAAGTGCGCCAAGATAAATTGCGTGAAGTCACCAACGGTCACGATGGCACATGGGTGGCTCACCCCGGCTTAGTGAAAGTGGCGATGGATATTTTCAACGAACACATGACTACGCCAAATAACTATCATGTATTGCGTGCCGGAGAAGTGTACACGCAGAAAGACTTGCTGACTCCATCTGAAGGAACGACTACCGAAGCCGGATTGCGCATGAACATTAATGTAGGGGTGCTTTACATCGAAAGCTGGTTGCGCGGAGTTGGTGCTGCGGCTTTACATAACTTGATGGAAGATGCGGCTACTGCCGAAATCTCCCGCACTCAAGTTTGGCAATGGATTAAAACCGGCAGTAAGTTAGACGATGGTCGTGTTATTACTTACGATTTGTTTAAAGCTATATTGCCGAGCGAATTAGAGCAAGTGAAAGCCTATGTAGGCGAAGCGGCTTACAACACACCAACCATGAAACGAGCTATCGAATTGTTTGATGAATTGGTGCAGCAAGGCAACTATGTAGAGTTTTTGACATTACCGGCTTATGAAGAAATAGTGTAAACTAGAAATAAGATAACAGACATAAGACAAAAGATAACTAATTAAATATTTCACCTCACCAAACCAAATACGTCTTTAAAATGGCAACAAAACAAGAAAGAGCCGCAGCGCTCAAAAAAGAATGGGAAACCAATCCGCGTTGGGAAAATGTAACTCGTCCTTACTCAGCTGAAGAAGTGATAAACATCGCTGGCTCTGTAGAAATTGAGTACACCTTGGCCCGCAATGGAGCAAACCGTTTGTGGAACCTTTTGCAAACTGACTCATGGGTAGCCGGTTTGGGTGCGCTTACAGGCAACCAAGCCGTGCAAGAAGTGACAGCAGGCATGAAAGCGATTTACTTGTCAGGCTGGCAAGTGGCAGCAGATGCCAACTTGGGTAGCGAGATGTATCCTGACCAGAGTTTATATCCGGCCAACTCAGTTCCGGCTGTGGTTAAGCGTATTAATAACGCCCTTTTGCGCAGAGATCAAATTGAATATATGGAAGGCGAACCAACTCGCCATTGGATGGTGCCTATCGTAGCCGATGCAGAAGCCGGCTTTGGTGGCAACTTGAACGCTTTCGAATTGATGAAAGGAATGATTGAAGCAGGTGCTGCGGGTGTGCATTGGGAAGACCAATTGGCATCAGCTAAAAAATGTGGTCACTTGGGTGGCAAAGTATTGGTGCCTACACAAGAAGCTATCAACAAATTAGTTGCCGCTCGTTTGGCTGCTGACGTTTGCAACACACCTACTTTGGTAATTGCGCGTACAGATGCAGAAGCTGCTAACTTGATTACCGCTGATATAGACCCGCGTGATACTCGTTTCATCACCGGAGAAAGAACACTTGAAGGATTTTATTACGTGAAAAACGGTTTAGAGCAAGGTATCGACAGAGGTTTGTCTTATGCGCCTTACGCAGACCTAATTTGGATGGAAACCGGCAACCCGGACTTAGGTTTGGCGCGCGAGTTTGCTCAAGGCATTCATGCTAAATATCCGGGAAAAATGTTGGCCTACAACTGTTCGCCATCGTTCAACTGGGCAAAATATATGGACGAAAAAGCCATGTTGACTTTCCGCGAAGACATCGCTGCTATGGGTTATAAATTCCAATTCATCACGCTTGCAGGTTTCCACGCTTTGAACTCTTCTATGTTTGATTTATCTAAAAACTATGTAGAGCGCGGCATGGCCGGATTTAGCGAAATGCAACAACGAGAATTCGCTATGGAAAAAGATGGTTTCAAAGCTATCAAACACCAATCGTTTGTAGGTACAGGTTATTTTGATGCCGTACAAAACGTGGTACAACAAGGAAAATCATCTACTACGGCTCTTGCTGGTTCTACAGAAACCGAGCAATTCCACTAGTCGATTAAATTTTGGTTAGCATAAGTACGAGGCCCGCATCACGAAAGTGAGCGGGCTTTTTTGTAATGCTTATAAACTAAATGAATGCCATCATCAACCTGCTAGTTACGCTGTAAATATACTCAGCACTTACCCTTTCCCGCATAGCCCCCGATTGGAACTCCTAAAACAAAAATAGTCTTTAGAATGAAGTTCGTTGTATTCAAAAAAGGTAAAATCATTTCTTATCTATTCATTCCTAAGTTAGCTCGATGCAGTGCAGGCACTCCCACGCCAATCAATGTACCAACCGCATAACCAACAATAATGTCTGACCAGAAATGTTTACCTGCTTTATAACGTAAAAAACCGGTGAAGGCAGGTAGTAAAGCGGAAAGACTCCATACCATAGGGCGAAATTTAGAGTTTGGATTATAGTCAGCATAAGTTTTGGCGAAGAAGAAACTCATGGCCGCAGTGGTAGAGGTGTGTCCGCTGAAAAATGATTTGAAATTATCAAGTTTACGCTTTTTCGCCATGGGAACGTTTGGGTTGTAGACATATGGTCTAGTGCGTCCTACAGCTTCTTTTATAAAATTGGTGGCGGCAATGTTGAGTAAAAATACTTGAGCACCCATGGTGGCAATTTTACCAAAGTCTTTACGGCTGTTGGTGTTGGCTAGGTGAAAGAGAGGTAACGCCATAGCGGCAAACATAAGCGCATCGCTTGATAGGGCAATCTTTTTTGAGTAATGGTTTGTGGCGCTTCGGTCAAACATATTGATGTTCATGCGGTCAAGTGCAAGTATGGTTTCCTCCGAAGGCAGTGTTTTGCTTTTCCCCCAAGCGTAAGAAGCGGCCAGCACGGAAATGGCGCTAAAACTGATGGGTACATCTACTTGGGTAGAAAATTTATAGGGCGACCGAAAACCCTGCCCCATGGACGGCAGAAACAGAAGACAAGCTAATGCAATTATAAACAACTTTTTCATCAACAAAATGGTTTTATAGCAATGAAAGAATGGGGATAAAAAGCTTGGGTATACTGAAACATTTTTGCCCTTTGACAAGTCTAATCTATTATTAAATTGCACACTATTAAACAAGATGCAACACTAAAGGAACATTTTTGCATCTATAAGTCATAATAAAAGGAAAACGAATGAGAAGAATTTTTACCTTATTGATTATACTAATTGGTGGATGGATAGGAGCGAAGGCGCAGGTGAGTTGTGCGTTTACTACCGATAGGATTAATGGATGTCCATCGCTAGTGGTGGAGTTTACCGACCAGTCTACAGGTGGTGTCACCTCCCATTTTTGGGATTTTGATGGTGCAGGAACTTCTATCAATGCTAATCCAACGGCAACCTTCGTCAATCCCGGTATTTACAACGTGAAGCATGTTGTTTCTAACGGCACAAGTAGTGATAGTTGTTTCCAACAAATTAGAGTTTTTTTACCGGCTGCGCCCAATTTTACAGCTCCCAACCCGAATGGTTGCGCTCAACCTTGCCACTCCGTATCGTTCATTAATCAAACTATACTCGGAGAAAGTGCTGTGCAGCAATACGTTTGGGACTTTGGTGATGGCTCTTTGCCACAATCTGGTTTTAGCGTGACCCATTGTTTTAGCAACGTAGGCTCATTCAATATTACTCTTGTGGCTCTCGATAGCAATGGCTGCCAAACAAGTATCATCAAACCGAATTTTATCACCATCGGCAATCCGCCTAGTATTACGAACATTACTGCTACACCAACTCAATCTTGCGTATCACCACAATTGGTCAACTTTACATCAACAGTAAATACTCCAAACGGAAGTCCGAGCTACTGCTGGGTGTTCAATGGTGCCTCTTGTGGGTCATCGTTGCCTAACCCCGGCCAAGTGTTTTTCACCGGTTTATATCAACCTTACCTACTATTAACCGATGGATTTGGTTGCACCGATACCGCTTTTACCAACGTAGCGGTTACTGTAGTGAACGCAGGTTTCCGGGTGTCAAACGTCAATGCATGTACGAACATTCCAATTCAGTTTACAGACACCTCTAATTTTGCTTCGAGCTGGGTATGGGACTTTGGAGATGGAACACCAAACTCCACACAAAAAAACCCATCACACGTTTATGCTGCGAATGGTACCTATACCATTACGCTTACAGCCACTTTCAACGGCTGCACCGACACCGAAACCAAAGTAGCATTCATAAATGTAACTACACCTGTGCCGGTCTCATTCACTTCACCCGACACATCAGCTTGTGTAGCTCCGCTCCTCGTTAACTTTACGAGCAATGCCCCCGGAGCTACTTCTTACAATTGGACATTTGGTGATGGTTCCCCAGCGGCAACAGTGGCCAATCCAAGTCACACGTATACGGCTAATGGAAATTACACGGTGAACTTAAGTGTGACAAATGCAGCGGGTTGTGTAAGCAGCGCTACCCGCACAGCTTTTATTAAAATAGGAGCGCTAAATGCTACCTTTAGTGTTGATTCACCGCTGGGGTGTACACCACACTTAGTGAACTTTACTCCTCAAGTTACGAGCAATTCACCTATTGTGAGTTACCAATGGAATTTTGGTAATGGAAATACTTCTATTTTGCAAAATCCATCAGTTACCTACACGACAAGTGGACAGTTTTTGCCTACATTGATAGTGACTAACGCGGATGGATGCACGGACACGATCATTTATCCCGGTATAATTCAAATTGGCCAGACACTTAATCCCGATTTTAGTGCAATGCCGCTCATTCAATGTATAAATCAAGAGGTAGTGTTTACGAATTTAACTATCGGAGTAGATACTCAGACTATATATCTCTGGGAATTTGGAGACGGGCAGACCAGTAATTTCCCAAACCCTACCCATGCCTACTCAGATATAGGTTTTTATGATATATCATTGACGGTAATTAATCAAGGTTGTGTAAGTAAGTTAACTTTTATAGATTATATTGAGATTGTTGTACCCAAAGCTGATTTTAATTTTGATTTTGATTGCAATAATCCAACTATTGTCACTTTCAGAGACACATCCCAAGGAGCAGATACATGGTTTTGGGATTTTGGCGATGGTACCAGCAGTACGGTTCAAAGCCCGGTTCATACGTTCCCTTCACAAAATTCTTACACTGTTACGCTAGTGGTAACTAATAACACCACCGGTTGTGTAGATTCACTTAAAAAGACCTTGCCAATTGGTCAACCTTTAGCCGGTTTTAGAGCCGATACTTTAGTGGGCTGCGCACCTTTTACGGTTAATTTTACGGACACCTCCACTTTCGCTAGTTCATGGTCTTGGAGCTTTGGGGATGGCGGTACAAGTACTCTTAAAAATCCTAAACGGACTTATTCTGACACTGGATTATACACAGTTAGGTTGGTAATTAACCCCGGAGCTACATGTACGGACACTATAATCAAAACTAGCTATATCCGTGTCAACGGAGCCAAAGCCGGCTTCAATGTATTGCCCGGCTTATCAGGCTGTATTCCTTTTACGCCAAACGTAACAAACACCAGCACTTCCTTCAACGGAACTATTACTTCATATCTATGGACATCAGGCATTGGCGATACTAGCTTTGCTGTGGCGCCAACTTTTACATACACCACCACTGGTAACAGTACGTTGCGATTACGTGTAACGGATTCAAACGGCTGTACTTCTACTTTTCAACGAACTATCAATCGGGTGAATAATGAAGCTCGATTTGTTAGCGACACCGTGTTTTGCCCGGGAGAGGCGGTTAAATTTACCAACCAATCAACAGGGTCCAATAATTACTTGTGGTTGTTTGGAGATGGAGCCACTTCTACACAGACCAGCCCTACACACTTTTACACTAATTCAGGCGTTTATGGCGTTACCTTAGTCGCCAATAACACTACACTAGGTTGCAGTGACACTTTATTTGTTCCAAACTTAGTCAACGTAGACACCCCTTCGGCAGACTTTTTTGTGACTACCACTTTCTCGCCTTGTCCTCCGTTTCCGGTGCAGTTTTTTAATACGACTAACCGATTTGATTTAAACTGGTTGTGGTATTTTGGGGATGGCGACACTAGCACAGCTCGCGACCCATTGCATGTATATTTCACCCCCGGAGATTTTGATGTCACACTTATTGCTTGGGACTCTTCGGGCTGTGTAGACACCATTACTTACATTGCTTTAATCAGAGTGCGTGGACCAATCGGTAACTTCATCGCCACACCGGACAGCGGTTGTGTGCCATTAACGGTTTCTATTACAGGCTCGGTGTTTTCTACGGTATCTATCGTGGCTGATTTAGGGGATGGTAACTCATTCCAAGATACCATTGCATTAACGCACACTTATGACGAAGTAGGCACTTTCTACCCTGTTTATACCTTGACGGATAGTTTGGGTTGTACGGTTTCTTATCCAGTAGATACGATTGTGGTCGGATTGATTCCATTTCCGAATTTACCAGACGATACGACCGTTTGTAAAGGGAACTATGTTTCTTTCAATTTGCCATTTGGGGACACCTTCCTCTGGGAGGCTAATCAAACGCCTAATTATCTGACTTGCGACACTTGTAAGAACACATTTGCCACGGCACCTGATACTATCACCTATTACGTGACGGCCGCCACAAACATAGGCTGCGTGGCGCGAGACTCCATAACGGTCAATGTAGATGCCTTGCCGCAGATAGCTCCGGGTATTGGGTTTAGAATTTGTCCGGGCGACACGCTCCAACTCAATGCAGGACCAAACGTGCAAGCCGCCATTTGGGAGCCCAACATTTTTATTGACGACACCAATTCAGTATCACCTAAAGTTTGGCCACCGGACACCACTATCTATCGGGTCACCGGCTCCAATTCAACCGGCTGTTCCATCTCGCGGATTGTGCGGGTGTGGGTGATTGATAAAGTGGAAGCCGAAACGAATTTTAGCGATACACTGCTTTGTGATGGCAATGCGGTTCAGCTTAACGTGAATGTGTTTGCGGCATCTTTTAATGACACCTCTTTTCAATGGTTACCTTCCCAGTATTTGACTAGTGCGATTATTCCCAATCCGGTGTTTGAAGCGCCTTTCGGCAATTACTCTTACCAAGTGATTGTGAGTAGCAGCACCTGTATTCCCGACACCGACATAGTCACCATTCAAGTGGCGCCATTGCCGAGCTTAGAAGCCGGAGATGATCAGACCGTTACTCCGGGAACCACCGTGCAAGTTTGGGGTTCTTCGCCCAATCAGGTAACGTATCAGTGGCTGCCGAGCGTTGATCCATTCACTTGTAATGATTGCCGTAGACCATTTATCACCGCCAACCAAAGCCAAACACTTTATGTGGTGGCCACCAATCAATTTGGCTGCACCGCTTTAGACTCAGTGGAGTTGCTTGTAATAGCTTGCGACCCGAACTTGGTGTTTGTTCCCAACACCTTCACTCCGAATGGTGATGGTTTAAATGATTTGCTCTACGTAAGAGGACCTGTGCTTAGACGCTTAGAATACTTCCGCATCTTCGATCGTTGGGGGGGCTTGGTGTTTGAGACCAATGAATTGAACACACCATGGGATGGCAACATCAACGGCAAACAAGCAGAATTAGCTACTTACGTTTACGTAGTGAAAGGAGAATGTTCGAATGGTGACGCCATTCAGAAGTCGGGCAATATCACCTTGGTGCGCTAAGCCTCTTTGTTTCGGTCAATCACATACACACTGCGTTGTGCGGTGGGATATACTACAATGTTCGTAATGTTCACATGCGGAGGGGTGGTGGCTACATAAAGAATAACATCTGCCACGTCTTTGGCTTGTAACGGCATATAACCTTCATACACCTTCGCGGCTTTTTCTTCATCGCCTTTAAAGCGCACTTGCGAGAACTCTGTTTCAGCCGCACCGGGGTCTACCGAGCAGCACTTGATGCCCGTGCCCACCAAGTCTAAGTTGATAGCTTCGTTCAGTGCTTTAACGGCAAACTTGGTGGCATTGTAAACGTTCCCTTCGGGGTACACGATGTGACCGGCCGTTGAGCCTACATTAATCACTTGCCCTTCGTTGCGTTCAATCATCAGCGGCAAAATGCAACGCGTGATGTAAAGCAGTCCTTTGATGTTCGTATCAATCATCTCCTCCCAGTCTTGGATTAAACCGTCTTGGATTTTACTCTTTCCGGCTGCTAGTCCGGCATTGTTGATGAGAATGTCGGGAGCGATTTCGCGGTGTTGAAGGTCATTGGCGAGCTCAGCACATTTGTTCAAGTCGCGCACGTCAAAGCAATAGGACAACACTTTGATCCCATATTTTTCTTCTAAGATATGTTGTTGCGCTTCGAGGCGTTCCGCTCGTCTGCCCGTGAGGATAAGCGAGCAACCTTTTTCGGCAAAAAGTTCTGCTGTGGCTTTGCCAAAGCCCGAAGTAGAACCGGTGATGAGAGCCCATTTTCCGTGTAGTGTATTCATGCCACAAGTTTACGAATTTGAGTTGTTATTCTACGGTTGAAAAATGTATTTTCACTTATTATGTATGCTTATCGTTACTTTTTGCTCGGCCCCTTTGGGTTTATCGGGCTTTCGCTAGTCGGAGCGGGGATGGGAAATTTCCCCTTGTTTCTCGTCTTGGGTTTGGCGGTGTGGATGATTGTGTGGTGGGTGACCGATGTGGTGCCGATGGCCGTCACCGCGCTCTTGCCGATGATTGTTTTTCCGGCAGCAGGCATTTTGTCTATCAAAGAAGCGGCCACGAACTATGCCAACCCCACTATCTATTTATTTCTGGGCGGTTTTTTGATTGCCATTGGCATGGAAAAGTCGGGCTTGCATCTTCGTTTTGCCCTGCAACTCATTCGTTATTTTGGTCAAACGGCCAACGGCATCATCTGGGGCTTTCTGTTGGCCACTGCGCTTATCAGTATGTGGGTGAGTAACACGGCCACTGCCTTGATGATGTTGCCGATTGGCACCTCGGTGATTGACCTGATGAAAGAGCGCGACAGTCACGAGGAAGACAGCCCCGGCTTTCGCAATTTTTCGCTCTGCTTGATGTTGAGCATTGCCTATGCGGCAAACATCGGAGGGGCGGCTACGCTCATCGGCACACCTCCCAACGTGGTGCTGGCCGCCATCGTCAAGAGCCAATTGGGCATCACCCTTTCGTTTGCCACTTATCTGCTCGTTGGTTTGCCCATTATGATGTTAACACTTGGTGCGGCTTACTGGCTGTTGGTGAAATGGTTTTACCCGAACCACATTGGCGCGGTGGCCGATTTAGATAGTTTGATTAAGAAAAAACTCACGGCCTTGGGCGCTTGGAACAGGCGAGAAAAAGCCGTGGCGGGCATCTTTGGCCTCACGGCTTTTTTGTGGGTGTTTGGCGGGGTGCTGAACAGCTGGATGGGACGCGATTTGTTGGACGACACCATCGTGGCGCTCACGGGAGCGGCCTTGATGTTTATGTTGCCCATCAGCGCGAGCAAACGAAAGTTTGTGCTCACTTGGGAAGATACGAAAGGTCTGCCCTGGAACATATTGCTGCTCTTTGGCGGAGGCCTATGTCTGGCCGCTGGCATGAACGAAGTGGGGCTGATGAAAGTGATTGGCACGTATGTGACGGAGCATCTGCACGTGTCGCCTTTTGTGCTGATGGTGGTGCTCACGGGCATCATGCTGTTGATGACCGAGCTGATGAGCAATGTGGCGCTGGCGACCATCTTCATCCCCGTGGTGATTGTGATTGCGCAGGGCGTGGGCGAAAATCCGGTGCTGTTTGCGGTGAGTGTGGCCATAGCCTCCAGCTATGCGTTTATGCTGCCGATAGGCACACCGCCCAACGCTATTGTATATGGCACGGGGCACATCAAAATGGCGCAGATGATAAAGGCCGGTTTGTGGTTAAATATCGTTGGGATTGTGGTGATTTCGGCAGTGGTTTGGATGGTGGGGCAGTGGGTTTTTTAGGTCGGGGGTGAATAGGTTTTGACCACTAAGCTTCGATAGCTATCGGAAAAAAAGGTGAATGAAAGCCATAATCTAGGGCAGGAAAGCCGCTCTCGAAAGAGGGCGGTTTTTTTTATGCCCCTCCGCAAAACCACCAAATTACGGGTCGTAAAAACACGGTAAATGCACTGTTTTAGAACTATTTTACACGTAAGCCATCTAAAACACTTGACAGTATAAAATAAGGTAAGTAGATTGCAGGATTCGAATTGGATTTATGGGTTTTTAATCAAGATTAGACTTTAAGAAAAGATATGGCAAAACAGAAGAAAGAAACCGACAACGGAGGTTCGCAAACACCTTTGAAAAACAAAACAAAGCGTGAGCAACTAAAAGAAAAAGCAATTGAAGTTACCCTTTGGGAAGCTGCAAATAAATTGAGAGGAAGCGTTGAGCCTGCCGAATACAAACACGTTGTATTAGGATTAATTTTCTTAAAGTTTGCCAGCGACAAGTTTGAAGAACATAGAGCCAAACTCATTGCCGAAGGCAAAGACAAATACATTGAAATGGCTGAGTTCTACAATATGAACAATGTGTTTTTCTTAGAAGAAACAAGCCGTTGGAGTTATTTGATAAAAAGAGCCAAGCAAAATGACATTGCATTGCTCATTGACACAGCTTTGCATACCATTGAGAAAAACAACAAAGCATTGAAAGGTGCATTGCCCGACAATTACTTTTCTCGTTTGGGTTTAGATGTTACCAAACTGGCCTCTTTGCTTGATACCATTAACGATATTGATACAACCAAAGACCCGAAGCATGATGTAGTAGGCAAAGTATATGAATACTTTCTTTCTAAATTTGCATTGGCCGAGGGAAAAGGCAAAGGAGAATTTTACACGCCCAA
>CANGXE010000004.1 GCA_947457525.1 Bacteroidota bacterium
ATTCCTTTGTTCGACACCATGAAGCCGCTCAACCCACTCATTCCGTCTGATGAACTTAGAAAAGCAGCGAACCAATTTAACGGTTACGATACAGTTTCGGGTGATATTTGGCATGATTTGGATTACTATTCTTTGGTGTCGAATAAAGGTGGAGGTCAAAACCTGACAGTTGGATCGCAGCTAAACCCAAGAGCTCAAATTATAGGCCTTTTGATTGACGTATGCGTAAGTAACAGGGGGCATCGGTTTACTTTTTTAAATCCCTATTACACACATGCTTCAGTCAGGATTATTAAAATATGGGGAAATGAGGGGTACCTGTTTGGTGCGGCATACGAATTTGTTTATGATTTGATTTCCAAACAGGATGAGCCAGTTATGCTCGGACAAAATTTCAAAGGTGTAATCGCACCCGGATGCGGTCCATCTAAACCAATTAAACAAGACATTGCAGAATGGAAACACCGAAAATAGAAAGAGAGTACACCCAAATTCTTAAGGGGGCTTCTCGATTGGAAAGAGTATTGATATTGCTATTTACCATTGTGTTGTATGTGGCGCATACCAGGTTTTTCATCTTCTTGCTTTTAGCGCTATTCACCTATCCCGTTGCTATAGTTCTGTATTTACAGGGTGCTGATAAAATGATTTTTGTCGGAACCTCAGTCATTCATTTTGTGATTTTTGAAGCTACTTGTATGCTTTGGCCGGAAAGAAAGACTGAGATGATTTGTCAAAAAGAAGCGCTAGCTTTTATTTTTAAAAATCTATAAACAAAAACAATATGAAAGTCATTTTTCATCATCCGCTAAAAACAAATAATCCACTTATTGATTTTGATCCGAGTAATCCTGACCATTATCCTTCTGATGGAGAGGTTGGTGTTTATATACATGGAATAAGAGCCAAAGTGGATGGCATATTAAAGTTTATTCCTATTGTGGTAGGAGAAGGGAAGCTTCATAATGCCCTATATGAACGACACTACATTGGTAAATATTTATCAGCTTTTGAAAACCTTACCAATTTTAAGCAAAAGTCAATATCTGAGCCAAAAGAGATATGGGATTTCTCAAGAACTAGATACTCTACCAAAGACCTTGGCAACATTTACTCCGATATGGGAATTTATGACAGTTTACCAAGAAGGGGAAGAAAAAAACATCCCTTTCTGAGAACAATTGCCTCATTAAATAGTCTTCTATATTTCCAAAACAACGATTTTTACAATTATAGATTCCGTTTAACAGAGCCCATCAGGGATATCAGATCTGATGAGGCAGTAAGGTTGTTAGCGGCAAAAGCTACAACTGCTCTAAATGCGAAACTGAAATGTAGTATAGAGGCGAATTACATCAATCTTATATTAACTCTCAAAAATTTCACTGAAAATTTCTATTTCGTTTATTCTGTGGACCCCTCACTAAATGCGTTAGCTAACAGACATGCTGCGGAAGTTGCAACAAAATCAGTTTTAAAAAAGTTAGGTATCAATACAACTGCAGATAGCAATAGGAAAGGGAATATCACTTTGATAAATCAAATAGATCTATCAAACATTCAAAACGATCTAGTAAACTTGGGTAATCATCCCCAATAATCACGAAAATTACCGAAGACCATTAATCATTAACACAATAAAATAAAACTAACAATATGTATCCAGTATTTTATCAATACAAAATTGAGCACAATATTTTAGACGAACTAATTGGCGAGTTCAAAAAGAGAAGCTGGTTTTTTGAAGAAATGCCATCCGGCTACTTCCACAAATTCAAATGGCCGGATATAGTGTTATCGGATAAAACGGCAAAAGTAGTATTTCAGGAACATGATGGGAATCTGGAAAATGATTACACAATAGAGTTATTAGGATGTTACCAACCAAGTGAACATCATGGAGAACAAGGACACATCATTCTATTTATGCCAAAATTAAAAAGGGCTGCTTTGGCTTTTGCCGCGCACAAGACTGGAGGTGCTTTGGGAGGAGGTTTAAAAGATTCCGACATTAAATACTTTATCGAGCTATTGACAACCTTAATACTGATACATGAGTTTACCCATTGGGTTGTTCACGTTGGAGTTTTTGGGCTTGAAATAAATCTTCAATATGAAAATGAAGATTCTGTTTTCTTTCATGAGGCGTTAGCGCAGATTTTCACAAATTATTTTTGCTGTAAGGGTGAGGAGAATCTCGATTTAAAAGAGTTGTTTTTTTGGTTAGAAAAAAACCAACCAAGACAATATCAGGTTTATAAGGATTTGATTTGGGGTAACGGAATAAAGCAATTATTAGATGATGGAGTTACAGTTATTCCAAGTGATTCACGTTTTCATGAGCCAGTCCGTAATGAATTCATTGTTAAACTAATATTTTCATTGATGATTTTACGAGTTAATGATAAACAGCCACAATCCTTCAAGGAATTAAAAATCGTTTTTGATGAGTTAAAAAAGATACATATTCCAGAGTTTTATTTCGACAGCAAAGACGTTATTAATAATTTTAAACATTGGAATTGGAACACCGAAGGTATTGAAGAGTTTATTGAAAGGAATAAAAACCAAATAATAGCAGGTAAATACCTAATATGAAAATAATCTCCCTCATACAAAGTATCGGTTTTGGCGTAAAACCTCCTGTGATAGAGCACCAACTCATAACTGCCGAAATGCTTACTGACATTACCTCCCGTGATTTCGGGCACCCGTATGAGGATATGCAGGACATGATTTGCGGTAATTTATATTTGTGGCTGCAGCAGAGTTATAATGTGCTTTGGCAAGTGGATGATGTTAATGGTAAAGTAATTATCTACACCAATACCACCGAAAAACTGGGTGAGCGCTTTGCCACCTTGCTTAAAATATCTAAAGAAGAAGGCAAACTAGCAACCCATGAAATGGTTAAAACTCTGGCCTTGTCAAACTACATCTTAGAGAACGTTGTTTTTAAAATAGAAGGCAATTGGCTCATGAAGAATAGAAACCCTCAACTCAGTGGTCTGTTAAAGCATTTCTTGTTTTGGATGGCTACGCTGGAACTAAACGAAAACGAAAATGCTCAAAAGTGCTTGGCTGTATTCTTGAAAAAGTTTGCCAAGGATGTTGATTTAGAAGTAATGAACGGTTACACTACAGAAGAGTTGTTTAATGCATTCTTAAAATGTTTTTTTCACGGAAAGAACGACATGAAATTGCTGGTTGCTTTTCTCGAAAAACCGAATGTTTCTTATACTGAAGTTCTGTAGCAGAACTTCCGCAATTAGATATTGCAACAATATTTATTTAAAACTTAATAAATGATCTATGGCAAAAAAGAAGAAGATAATCAATTGTCCTCAATGTGGCGCAGAAATAGACTTAACTCACATTCTTCACCAAATGATGGGGAAAAACCTGAAAAAGATTTTCAAGAAAAAAGTGCTCAAAAAGAAATATTCATTAAGCTAACTCCATGCTAACAAATAACACTATATGAGCAAGCCAACACCACATGACTATTCTTGGAACTTGTATATAAATGGCTATAAAAATCCGTACGACCCAGATGCAGAATGGGCAAACGATTGGCTAGATAGCAGTGTTACGTTCTTTAGTGGAAACGAAATTCAAACATTTCCACTAAACCACCTTTTGATAGAGGAGCTGGAGGATTTTTACAAATGGTTAACCAAAATTTATGATGGTCATAAGGTTTCACAAACATTTGAGTTTGTAGACTCTGAATTGTGGTTCGAACTCATAGAATCTGATCCATTATTAATCCTTCGGTTAACTTATGGCCTTGAAGTTGAAAAGAGGGTTGTCATTGACTTCCCAATTCGTCAAGGCTCAATGTTGCTCAATCAGCAGATTGAAAAAGTTGCAAAACTACTGAATGATTTTCCATGCCGATGTGGTATGGAACACAATTTATTTAGCAAACAATTCTGAAAAAATTAAACTAAAAAAGATGACACGAATAATCTTGTTATTGGTGACGGTTAGCTTTATAAATACTGTTCGTGGCCAATATTTCAGCAATGTAAATAATGAGTTGTGCTATGAGCTATACCGTACTCAAGATGCTTTATCTCAATACAGAGTTTTTATAGTCATTGATAGAGAAGCCACAGATCCGGGAGATACTGTAATGCTTGCAAAATGGAATAAGTTTTCCCAAACTGAGCGGATTAATATAGCGCAGAGTTGGGCAATACATGGACGGAGGATTGAAGTTGAGCGTGTTCCTTACATAACTAACCCCGCTCAGTTTACGCACTACCGGATGCCTGCTGAAATGAAACGAGATACTCAGCCGATTGATTGGAACAACTCTTCATGGAAAGACGCTAAGAAGTTTTGGCAGTATCCTGACCGGCCATTTTGAATACCTCATTTATATTCTCGTTCTAAGTGAATATTTTGGTTGGGAAAACATTCTCTAAGAATCTTTAAATCCCGAAAGAGTGTTCTTTCAGTTATGCCAAATTGTTTACAAAGTTGATCTTTATATAACATACCACTTTCGTTAATTAGGTGATACAAGTAAACTATCCTATAAATTCTTTTTTTGAAAATATCGTCTTTGGTTTTTCTGCTGACCTGTAATCCGTGTTTCGGCATATGCTTATCGATGATTTTAGAAATAGCGACTTCATCAATATTGTTCAGGCCTTTACAATATAAACGAAGTGGTGCCGGTATGTTTTCAGGTTTCCCTCCCAATATTATTACATCCCAACCCCCAGGGTTTTCAAACTCTGAGATTTCATTCATCGTTTCTATAAGATCGTCATTAAGCAACTCTCTTCCTATGAAGGCTATTTTATAATCGTATGCTATTAGGTCTGTTTTGTTTTTAGTATCAATTAGTGGAATGTTTCTTTGCGCACAAACTGATTTTATTAGTCTTTTTACACCTAAATTTTTGCCGTAAACCAGAACATTAAAAAGGTCATTCGTTTTTTGTTTCATGAAGCTAATATAAATGAGATCAGTCTTCTTCGTGAATTTCTGGTGACAGGTGTTAGTCAATGGTTAATTTTAAGAAATTGGTCGATTGAGTTCTTAAAAGAGTTTGAAAAAATGTCGGTTGAGACCACCACCCCCGCAGCAATGCAATAAAAGCCTACGAAAATTCTGTTTTTTGTAGGCTTTTGGTGTTTTTAGCGGAAAATTCACCATAATCTAGTGGTAACCTAAATGATAACCTCCAATTTTCAATTTGTAACCTACAGTCAAAACACCATTACCAATGGAAAATAGACTAACTATTCTATTTGGGCTATATGTAAGTAAAAATTGAATGAAAAAGGGTTAGTCCAAGTATACTTGTTTTAATGATTGCAACAATAAAAACTCCCTATTTCAGCTTTCTAATTTTGAAAATTGCTTTTTACACCTATTTTCGCACCGAATTTTAAATCATAACAACACAATATAATGGTAAACGTTGGTAAAATCAAGCAAATTATCGGTCCGGTAGTGGACGTTAGTTTTGAGGGCGAGGCGAACGCTCTTCCCCCAATTTTGAACGCTCTGGAAGTAACCGGAGATAATGGACAGAAATTGATTTTGGAGGTGCAACAGCACCTTGGCGAAGATGCAGTCCGCACCATTTCGATGGATTCTACAGACGGTTTGAGAAGAGGCTTGAACGCAGTGGATACTGGCCGTCAAATCACCATGCCTGTGGGCGAAGCGATCAAAGGACGTTTATTCAATGTGACCGGAGATGCAATTGATGGTATTCAAATAGATGTAACAAAAGAAGGTGGTTACCCTATCCACCGTATGCCACCAGCTTACGAAGATTTGGCCACAGAATCAGAAGTGTTATTTACAGGTATCAAAGTAATCGACTTGATTGAGCCTTACTCTAAAGGAGGAAAGATTGGTCTTTTCGGTGGTGCAGGTGTAGGCAAGACGGTATTGATCATGGAGTTGATTAACAACATCGCTAAGCGTTATGCCGGTTTGTCGGTGTTTGCTGGGGTGGGTGAGCGTACGCGTGAAGGAAACGACTTATTGCGTGAGATGATTGAATCGAACGTTATTAAATATGGTGAAGAATTCAAACACAGCATGGAAGCCGGTGGATGGGATTTGACGAAAGTAGACGGCAACGCTTTGAAAGATTCCCAAGCTACACTAGTTTTTGGTCAGATGAACGAACCTCCTGGATCACGTGCACGTGTGGCACTTTCTGGTTTGACTATTGCTGAGTACTTCCGCGATGGCGACAAAAATGATGCAAAAGGTGGTCGCGATATTCTTTTCTTCGTAGATAACATCTTCCGTTTTACCCAAGCAGGTTCTGAGGTTTCGGCTCTTTTGGGTCGTATGCCATCTGCGGTGGGTTACCAACCTACTTTGGCTACAGAAATGGGTTTGATGCAAGAGCGTATCACGTCAACTAAGCGCGGATCTATCACATCGGTGCAAGCGGTTTACGTTCCTGCCGATGACTTGACTGACCCGGCTCCTGCTACTACTTTTGCCCACTTGGATGCTACTACAGTACTTAGCCGTCAAATCGCATCTTTGGGTATTTACCCGGCTGTAGATCCTTTGGACTCTACTTCTCGTATCTTGAGCGCAGATGTGTTGGGCGATTTGCATTATAAATGTGCGATGCGCGTGAAAGAGTTGTTGCAACGCTACAAAGAGTTGCAAGATATTATCGCCATATTAGGTATGGACGAATTGAGCGAAGACGATAAATTGGTCGTTCACCGCGCAAGACGTGTTCAACGTTTCTTATCTCAGCCATTCCACGTTGCCGAGCAGTTTACCGGCTTGAAAGGCGTATTCGTTTCTATTGATGACACAATCCGTGGGTTCAACATGATTATGGACGGAGAGGTAGACAACTACCCTGAAGCTGCATTCAACTTAGTAGGTTCTATTGATGATGCTATAGCCAAAGGCGAAGCGATGTTGGCTGAATCTTCTAAATAATAACGATAAACGCACCGCGAAATGACCTTAGATATATTGACCCCCGAAAAGAATATTTATAGTGGCGAAGCCAGTTTGGTACAGTTGCCGGGCATTGATGGTTCTTTCGAAATGTTGGATAATCACGCCCCGCTGATTGCCGCTTTGGCAAAAGGCGTAGTGAAGTTCAAAACCAATGCCGGTGAAAAGAAAATCACCATTGGAGGAGGGTTCGTTGAATGCCTACATAACCGAGTGATTGTTTGCGCAGAGGGCGTGAGTGATAACTAGAACAAAGGATATTTCCTATATATTAAATCAGGTGGTTGTTTCAATCACCTGATTTTTTTTGCTGTAAACTTTTTCTTATTATTATCCTACAAACGGTAAAAAGATGTGGAAGTGGTTAAGCCCGTTTTTCATATTTACTACTAACGAACGGAAGGCAATTATCACAATCCTATTGGCTTCTGTCGTTGCTATACTTGCCCCCAAAACATATATCTATTTTATAGCCTCCAACGACAAGCGGGAATTCAGCAAAGCAGACAGGGCAGTGTTGGCTTTTATGAAGGAGTATGAAGATAAACAACTTGCGCAGTTAGCAGAAGATACTTCAGGAGATGAAAGTTACCGTGGTCCAATCTTTGACACTGCGGGATTTAAGTATAGACCAAAGGAGAAAAAAGCGATAGTTTATTTTGCATTTGACCCTAACTTAATCGGAGAGGAGGAGTGGATGAAGTTAGGGCTTTCGGCTAAGCAAGCGGCTGTGGTAGAAAACTACAAGGTCAAAGGTGGGAAATTTAGAACTCCTGAGGATATTAGAAAGATCAAAGTGATTTCTGAACAGAAAGCCGGTGAATTGATTCCTTACGTTACCATTGTTAAAGTCAATGAACTTCAGAAATGGGCAGACCAGCCCAAAACAGTCTGGGCAGAAAAGCCGAAGTTGTTGGTAGACATCAATCAAGCAGACTCAACCGCCTTTGATATGTTGCGCGGCATTGGGCCAAGTTTGGCGCGAAGAATAATCAGTTACCGAGAGAGACTAGGTGGATTTGTGGCTGTTAATCAAATAAGTGAGGTGTGGCAGATGTCTGATAGTACTTATCATAACCTGAAGGATAGGTTTACACTAACATCCATTCCCATCCGTAAGTTAAACATTAATAACGCAGACGTAGAGATAATGAAAAAACATCCATATCTGAATTATTATCACGCCAAAGCGATAGTAGCTTACCGCACAGCTAACGGGGAGTTTAAAAAGTTGGAGGAATTGAAAGAGGTGCACACTATCACAGATAGTGCATTTCAGAAAATATTACCTTACATTTCCTTAAATTAAGTTTATCCAGCCCATTATCCTACATGAAATGATAAAATATGTGCTTTTTTTAATTTTCAGGCAGAAAACATTTGCAAAAATCAGTTCCGCTATTATTTTTGCCGTCCGTTTTGAAAACTGCTTCCACTATTCTCAAGGCGAACCGTTCTAAACTTGTTAAATAAAGCGTCAATGTGTGTGAGAACATTTGGGCATTTTACGAAAACAGGCAAGAACACTATTGATAAACTAAAAAAACACATAAAAAATGGCAGATTTAAAAGCATTAGCTGAAACATTGGTGAATCTTTCAGTAAAAGACGTAAAAGAATTAGCAGACATCTTGAAAGCAGACTACGGTATCGAGCCAGCTGCTGCTGCTGTAGCTGTTGCCGGCCCTGCTGCTGGTCCTGCGGCTGTAGCTGAGAAAACTGAGTTTGACGTAATCTTGAAAAGCGCAGGCGCTCAGAAATTGAACGTGGTTAAAGCCGTTAAAGATTTGACTGGACTTGGCTTGAAAGAAGCAAAAGATCTAGTTGATGGTGCACCAAAACCAGTTAAAGAGAAAGTAGACAAAGCAACTGCTGAAGATTTGAAAAAGAAATTAGAAGAAGTAGGTGCTGAAGTAGAATTGAAGTAATTTTCTGCCAAGTCTTACCAAAAGATAAAACGCCTCCAAGTTCGGGGGCGTTTTTATTTGCAGTAGGACAATTGTTTTTTGTTCGCCTATTTTTTTGTAAAGAACATTTAACTTTCTATTTAGTGTTCCGCAATAGAATGTTCTAACCAATTTTGATTTTTATGAAAAAGTTAAGTTACACATTCATTATCGCCACTTTGGCCATCATGATTCATTCTTTCCAACCGGTTCGTCAAACTGCACCATCTGATCCATTGTGCAATTCTTCTACATGTGCGTATTGACGGCTATCCGTTTGATTTCAACACGAGCAGTAAACTTTCGGCTGTGCTCAGTGAATCGCATGATGTTATCATATCCGTATTCATTGGCAATATTATTAAGAATAAAAACGGCCAAACAGCTGAGCAGAAAATATAAGTAGCTGTTTCGATAAAAGATTTAGCTAAAGGCTATGTGTTAAATAAAACAGTAACCTATCATTTTAACAATCAAATGTTTGCCAATTTACCCAGCGAGACAGATTTTTTTGTGACTGATTTGGAATGGAATGAAGATAAAACTGCCTTTAAAGTAACGGCTAGTTTTGAATCTAATGTTAAGAAGATTGTAAACTATGGTGTCGAAGTGCTGGTTTTAGGTATTAAAGGCCAGTTTGAAGAGATGGTCGTTAAAATGCCGTCTACTATGATTGTTCAAAACTAAACAGATAATGCACCTAATCAGCTTATTTTAAGGCTCCCCAACGGGAGCTTTTTTATTGCCAATCATTAATTGATGAAAAAAGTGTAGATAATCATGAAAATAGTACGCTATTGGATTTTGATTTTTCAATAATAAGCCTACTTTTGCCGTCCCAAAATAAAAGTGGAATGCCTACAATTCAACAACTCGTAAGAAAATCTCGCACCATCATCCGTGCAAAATCTAAAAGCCGTGCCTTGGACTCTTGTCCTCAAAAACGCGGTGTTTGTACTCGTGTATATACTACTACACCTAAGAAGCCAAACTCAGCGTTGCGCAAAGTAGCGAAGGTGCGTTTGACTAACCAGATAGAAGTTATCGCGTATATACCAGGCGAAGGCCATAATCTTCAAGAGCACTCTATCGTGTTGATCCGCGGTGGTCGTGTGAAAGATTTACCGGGTGTGCGTTATCACATCGTTCGTGGTTCATTAGACACTGCAGGTGTAGAAAACCGCAAACAAAGCCGTTCTAAATACGGAACTAAGCGTCCTAAAGCAGGTGCTCCGGCAGCTCCGGCTAAAAAGAAATAATTGTAAAAATTATCCGACAATAATCAAATCATGAGAAAAAAAAGAGCACCCAAACGCTACATTCAACCGGATCCTAAATTCGGTGAAGTATTGGTATCACAATTCGTAAATCGCTTGATGTGGAGTGGAAAAAAATCTACTGCTTACACTGTATTTTACGGAGCTTTAGACCTAATTGAAGAAAGAACCAAAGAAAGTGGTCTTGAAACTTGGAGAAAAGCATTGCAAAATGTTAGCCCTTCTGTAGAGGTAAGATCAAGAAGAATTGGTGGCGCTAACTTCCAAATTCCTACAGAGGTTCGTGGCGAAAGAAAATTGTCTATGGCCATCAAATGGTTGATTCAATATAGCCGCGCTAGAAATGGAAAATCTATGGCCGACAAATTGGCTTCTGAATTAGTAGCTGCTTCAAAAGGTGAAGGTGCTGCTTTCAAAAAGAAAGAAGATACGCACAGAATGGCTGATGCTAACAAAGCGTTTGCTCACTTTAGATTCTAAAAATTTAATCATCAAATAAAAAGGGATTTCTTTCGAGAAATTGCAACATGGGAAAAGATTTAACGCACACAAGAAATATTGGTATTGCTGCACACATTGATGCAGGTAAAACAACTACTACAGAGCGTATCCTTTACTACACCGGTGTGAACTACAAAATTGGTGAAGTACACGAAGGTGCAGCTACTATGGACTGGATGGAACAAGAACAAGAGCGTGGCATCACTATCACCTCTGCAGCTACTCGTTGCGCTTGGACTTGGAAAAATGAAAAATACGACATCAACATTATCGATACTCCGGGTCACGTGGACTTTACTGTAGAGGTAAACCGTTCATTGCGGGTATTGGATGGTCTTGTGTTTTTGTTTTCTGCTGTTGATGGTGTAGAGCCTCAATCAGAAACTAACTGGCGCTTGGCCGATAACTACAATGTTGCTCGTCTAGGTTTCGTGAACAAAATGGACCGTCAAGGTGCAGATTACTTCAACGTAGTCACACAAGTACAAACTATGTTAGGTTCTACTCCAATGGTAATGCAAATTCCTATTGGAAATGAAGAAAATTTCAAAGGTGTAGTTGATTTGATTACCAACGAGGCTATGATTTGGAATGAGGAAGATAGAGGTATGACTTACGAGGTGATTGACATCCCTGCTGATTTGGTAGAAGATGTGAAAACTTACCGTGAGAAAATGTTGGAGCAAGTAGCAGAATTTGATGACCAGTTGATGGAAAAATATTTCGCTGATCCAAATTCAATTTCAGCTGATGAAATTCGCGCTGCCGTTCGTCAAGCAGTTATCGCTCAGAAAGTAGTTCCTATGTTTTGTGGTTCTTCTTTTAAGAATAAAGGGGTTCAAGAAGTATTGAATGCGGTATGCGCCATATTACCTTCACCGGTAGATAAGAAAGAAGTGAAAGGTACAAATCCAGACACAGGCGAAGAAGAAACAAGACAACCTAGCACCGATGGTCCTTTTGCTGCCCTAGCATTCAAAATTGCTACTGACCCATTCGTAGGTCGTTTGGCTTACATCAGAGCTTACTCTGGTGGTTTAGATGCAGGTTCGTACGTATTGAACACACGTACTGGCAAAAAAGAGCGTATCTCTCGTTTATTCCAAATGCACGCCAACAAGCAAAACTCCGTTGACCGTGTTGAAGCAGGTGACATTGCAGCGGGTGTTGGTTTTAAAGATATTCGTACTGGAGATACTTTATGTGATGAAAAACATCCGATTGTTTTAGAGAGTATGAAATTCCCTGAACCGGTTATCTCATTGGCTATTGAACCTAAGGCTCAAAAAGACATGGATAAGTTGGGTATGAGCTTAGGTAAATTGGCAGAAGAAGATCCTACATTCCGTGTAAGTTATGACGAACACACTGGTCAAACTATCATTGCCGGAATGGGTGAGTTGCACTTAGAAATCTTGGTAGATCGTCTACGTAGAGAGTTCAAAGTAGAGTGTAATCAAGGAGCACCACAAGTAAACTACAAAGAGAAATTAACCAATACTATCGAGCATCGCGAGGTTTACAAGAAGCAATCGGGTGGTCGTGGTAAATTTGCCGATATCAAAATAGAAATCGGTCCTGCTGATGATGAGTTTGTCGGACTTCAATTTGTGAATGATGTATTTGGAGGTTCTATCCCACGTGAGTTCATCCCTTCTGTGGAGAAAGGATTTAAAGAAGCTATGAAGACTGGTGTATTGGCAGGTTATGAAGTAGATAGCTTGAAAGTTCGTTTGTTTGATGGTTCTTTCCACGCAGTTGACTCTGATGCATTATCTTTTGAGTTATGTGCTAAGTTAGCTTTCCGTACAGCTGCAAGAAATTGCCGTCCGGTATTGCTTGAGCCAATCATGAAAGTAGAAGTAATCACTCCGGAAGAAAACACCGGTGATGTAGTAGGTGACTTGAACAGAAGAAGAGGTATGCTAGAAGGTATGGAAGCTAAAGTTAACGCTCAAGTTATTAAAGCTAAAGTGCCATTGAGCGAGATGTTTGGTTACGTTACGCAGTTGCGTACCATCACATCTGGTCGTGCTACTTCTGTGATGGAGTTCCACAGTTTCCAAGCTGCACCTGAAAGTGTTGCGTCAACGGTTATTGCTAAAAATCAAGGAAAAGTTAGAAGCAGCGCAGTAGAAGAATAATTATAAACCAACCATAAAAACGTTCTTTACAATGAACCAAAGAATTAGAATTAAACTAAAAAGCTACGACCACAATCTTGTTGACAAGAGCGCTGAGCGTATTGTGAAAACAGTTAAAAATACCGGAGCGATTGTTAGTGGACCTGTGCCTCTTCCAACTCAGCGTAAAGTATTTACCGTTAACCGTTCTCCGCACGTAAACAGCAACAGTAAAGAGCAATTTCAATTGTGTACTTACAAAAGATTGTTAGACATTTATTCTTCTACATCAAAAACAGTAGATGCATTGATGAAGTTAGAATTGCCTAGTGGAGTTGAAGTAGAAATCAAAGCGTAAGTAGCTCAGTTAATTTGTATTTATTCATTTATGTGTCGGCCAATAAGCCGATACCGCTAAAACCAAATATTATGAAAGGAATAATCGGAAAAAAAGTAGGCATGACCAGCGTCTTTGACAATGGTAAGCAGGTAGGGGTAACTGTTATCGAAGCAGGTCCTTGCGTTATCACACAAATCAAAAACTTTGAAACAGATGGCTATGTGGCAACGCAATTGGCTTTTGACGATAAGAAAGAAAAAAACACGCCAAACGCTCAACTTGGTCATTTCAAAAAGGCAAACACAACACCAAAGCGTAAAGTTGTAGAATTTCGCGATTACAACTTTGGTAAAGAAGTAGGCGATACAGTTGAAGCAACTGTATTTTCTGAAGGTGATACAGTAAACGTGACAGGTACATCAAAAGGTAAAGGTTTTCAAGGCGTTGTTAAGCGTCATGGATTTTCCGGAGTAGGTATGGGATCTCACGGTCAACACGATCGTCAAAGAGCGCCAGGTTCATTGGGTGCTTCATCTGATCCATCTCACGTATTTAAAGGCATGAGAATGGCTGGAAGAATGGGTGGAGAGCGTGTAGTAACTATCAACTTATCTGTTGTAAAAGTATTGCCAGAGCACAATTTGATTTTGATCAAAGGTTCAATCCCAGGTGCAAATGGTTCTTACGTTATCATTGAAGGGTAATCTACGTAAGTAGTCCCGATAAAGGAAAAGGAAGGCCTCGACTATAAAAAAGTCGAGGTTTTTTTATTTCAGTATAAATATAGGATAATATGTATTTGTCGAGTGATTGAACCGTGATGGCACAATAATCAACCATTATTGATTGACTGTGAACTTTCTGATAGAGGATCTTGGTTCTTGGCTATTTTCTTACGTATGGTGAAATGAAATGAAGTGCCCTCTCCTAATACGGAGTTAAACCAAATTTTACCTCCATGGAGCAACACAATTTTTTTACATATGGCTAGCCCAACACCTGTGCCGGGATATTCATTGTCTGTATGCAAACGTTGGAAGATTTTAAAAATTCGTTCTTGAAAATCTTCGCGAATTCCTATCCCATTGTCACTGATGATAAACTCCCACTCGTCTTCATGTTCAACGGATGTTATCTCAATGCGAGCATTTTTCCCTTTTACAAATTTTAGTCCATTGTCTATCAAATTTTGAAACAATTGGACGAGCTGTGAGCTTTCTACTTTAAGAATCGGCATTTCACCAACGATTATTTCGGCATTCGTTTGTCGTATTGCACCTTGCAAATTGTTAATCACTACTTGAATGATTTCATTTAAGTAGACTAAAGAAATTGGCTTTGTAGTAGACGATAATCTAGAGTAACTTAGTAAGTCTTGGATGAGTGATTGCATCCGTTTTGCTCCGCTTACAGAATAGTTAATAAACTCTGAAGCTTCAGCATCAAGCTGAGGTTTATAACGAGATTCTAATAGTTGTAGGTAGCTAGCTATGGTTCGAAGTGGTCCTTGTAAGTCATGTGAGGCTACGTAAGCAAATCTTTCAAGTTCTTCATTAGAGCGTTGAAGTTCTACTGCTCGCCTTTCAAGCTCAAGTTGTATCTTCTTTAAATCTGATGTATCAAAAATCATTACCATACCATAAATCACTTCCCCCTTTTCGTTTCGAATAGGAATATGATAGACTTTTAAGGAACGGTTTTTAAACTCTTGCTCTATTTCAGAGATGTTCCCGGCTAGAATAGACTTATAAATAGTTTCGATACGAGTTATATCATTCGGATGAATTGAATCATAAATTGTTTTACCTTCGATATCTTCTTTACTTTTACTAATTGTACCAATCAAAGCACCTTCTGCTACAATATAACGTAGTTCGTTATCGAAAATAAATATGCCTGAATTCGGTAGATTGCGCGCTATTTCTCTATAGAGTTGTTCAGAAATCTTTAAATTTTCTTTAGCGGTTTTTAAGGCGGTAACATCTGTGGATACGCCTAAAATATTTAATCCACTGCTAGTGAGTGATGGAATTGGTTTTTTGATAGTTGATAGCCAAATTATCTCACCGGTGCTAGGGTGTACGTAGCTCTTTACCGGAAATTGAAGTTTGTCGCCTTGTTGGATTACAGCTTCATCTTGGGCTAAAAATTCTTCTAATTGTTGTTTGTTAAATTTACCTTCTGTGTCATAATGCCCTTCCATCTCTTCGGTTGATAACCCATAGAAATCTGCCATCGATTTATTTGTGAGCAGATACTTTCCATCTGAGTCTTTTACATATAGCATGCTTGGTGTTGAGTCGATAATTTGACGTAAAAAGTCTTTTTGTCGCTCAATGTCGGCTTGGAATTTTTGCTTTTCTTCGATTTGTGCTTTGAGTTGTAAGTTAGTATCCTCTAATGCTTTCGTTCGCTCCTTTACTTTTTGCTCTAATTCTTCATTGAGTTGATGTAAAAGTTGATTATGTTTTTTGCGATCGGTGATGTCACGCACATGCATTAACATAGCGGGACGATCTTTAAAAAGAATGGAGGCAACACTAATTTCAATAGGTTTTTCATGGCCATTATCATCAATGCAAGTGCATTCAAACTTTTTAATTTCTCCTGAAACTATTTTGGGTTGTCTTAGTTTTATCGCTCCATGTTGATTTTCTGGAGCGAGAGAATAAATGCTAGAACCGATTAATTGTTCTTTTGTTAATCCATGTAAACGACAAGTAGCTTGATTTACATCAAGTATAATTCCATCGTTGCTTTCTATGTAAATAGCATCGGGGGAGTTCATGAAAACATCATGGAAGCGCTTTTCGCTGTTCGCCATACTCACTTGAGCGAGTTTGCGTTCTCGCACTTGTTCCTTTAGCTTTTGATTGGCTTCGGAGAGTTGGCGAGTGCGCGATGCTACTTTTGCCTCCAAGTCTTCTTTTGCTAACATCAATTCTTCTTCTAGCATTCGTTTTTGAGTAACGTCAGTATGAAGTGTGATGGTCGCAACAAATTTTCCTTTTGAGTCAAAAACTGGTTTTCCGTTAAACCGAACCCAAGCGGGTGTGCCATTTTTCTTGCGCATTTTAGATTCATACACATCGCTAAGCCCTTTTTTTCTTAACTCGAGTTTTTGTTTGGCAAAGCGTATATGTTCATCACTCCAGAAATAACTGAAGATTTTAGTATTAATAATTTCGTTATGAGAGTAGCCAATATTTCGACAAAATTGTTCATTAGCATAGATGATATCTCCCTCTGCACTTACACAGAAAATACCTTCATTAATCCAATCTACTATTTGTTTAAAATGTACGGTAGCAACTAAACCACTATTATTACTGAAGGTGATTAAGTCGTTGGTTTGATTAATTATCATTTTAGTTGATGTACAAAAGTTAATGGATTAAATAAACAGGAGTTGGCGCAACCCTTGTTTATTATAGCCCGAATTTATACGGAAGATGTATTAAAAAGTTTTGATAATGTAGGCTTAGCTTAAATCTTTTCTTTTTACACCTTCAAATTGTAAAATATAGTCACATCCAAATACTTGTGAAGGTGTTTTGGCCCCAAAAACAGATGTCAATGTTAGTACTTTTTGTGCAATGTCAACTGCAGTCAGATACGTTATTGTGTAACCCTCCGGTAAGTTGAGCTGCACAGATTTGCTTATTCCTAACAAGTTTTTGGCTTCTCCCCAAATTACAGAACTTGCTGAATTTCTTTCTGATTCAGATGGGCCCGGGGGGCGTTTTTTGATACTATTAATCACTCGGTTTTTTACCCATTTATTTCTTAAAATAAATCCTATGTAATTGCTCCATTTCATGCTGCTGATTACTTTAGGCGGTAAAGTGTTGTAAACTGTTATGTTTGGTACTTTAGTCGATCTAAACCCGGAGGCTATGTCTCCCCATGAAATGGCTACAGCTTGTTTATTTTTCCCGTCTATGTTTACCGTGCGCACCAATTCCCCATTCTCAAAATCCTCAAGTTTTCCATTTCTGCGTGCCATAGTCGGTTGGCCTAGGTTTTCTGCCACGGTGATGGCTGTGCCTTGCGACAAACGCCCACCTTGTTGGGAGAGCACTAATTCGATGCTGTGTGCCGTTGGTAATATTTTGTAAAGATATGCAGCTAAACAATCAGAGGGTACTACATCAAATCCCACGCCCGGCATCAATAAGATTTCTGCTGCTTTGGCTTTTTCATCCATTTTGTAGGCTTGTTCAAATACTTGATACTCACCTGTTATGTCTAAGTAGTGTGTTTTAGCTTCGAGGCAGGCATTAATCATCGGCAGCGAGGTGTACATGAATGGGCCTGCGCAGTGTAAGACCACCTGAAAAGGCTTTAAGTTTTCTACTACTTTTTGATGATTGTTTAAATCGAAAACCAAATAATCTAGGCCAAGTTCTTGCGCTTGTTTTTTGGTCTTATGTTCATCTCTGCCAGCAATGACCGGCTTTAATCCTTTAGCTAATGCGTGTTTACAAATCAGTTGACCGGTATAACCGTATGAACCATAAATTAGAAGGCCATTTTTAGTGCTCATTTTGTTGTATTTGTTTCTATAAATTTAGTTGAATTAAGAATGAAACCAAACTTTTTTAAATTATTTAGGTAATCATTTTACAATCAATGAACTATGTTATCTAATTTATCTTCATTGACGAGAATATGAGTAATCTAAAACTATCTAGTCCCAATAATGGATAAGGTGCTAAGACAAAGGAAGCTTTAATTATTATCGGCATCTATTTGATAGACTTTTACTTTGTATTTGCTGGGGTCAAACAGCACCGCATCTTGCCAAGCATCTTGCCAATCGGGTTGGGTGTTTTGATCAATGCCGTTAAGTAAATCTTCATCGCCATTGTTGCGCAGGTAGTAAATTTTATATCGGAGTTTGATAAATTTTTCGGCCTGTAAGTTTTTGACCAGATAAGAAATAGTACCACAGTTAGGTTCTACCTGAAAAGACTTAAATAGTTGCAGACATTCGCCTTTTTCTTTCACCTCAATGCAAAATTCTAACTTACTTTGAGCTGTTGCCATACCCAACAACACGCCAATGAATAGTGCAATAAACCCTATCTTTTTTTATATTTTATACTCTAAATTAATCCTTTCGGCTAACATTTAATACATAATTAAAAAATGTTTTTGTTCGTGTGTAACATTATCTCTATTCTTGATTTCTATTTGCTCATTAAATCTATCCCACATGGCCACCAAAAAGAAAGCAGCCGCACCAAAGAAAAAACCATCTTTATTGACCGATGAAGACAAAAAGTTTTTCGAAGTTTATATCAATAATCCTTCTCCTACTGGCTTTGAAGCCGAAGGGCAAAAACTATGGCTGAGTTATCTCAAACCAGCCATTGATAAATATGAAGTAGACAATTACGGCACGGTGTATGGCATTGTTAACCCAGAAGCTAAATTTAAAGTAGTTATCGAAGCGCATGCTGATGAGATTTCTTGGTTCGTGTCTTATATCACTGACAACGGATTGATTTACGTACGCAGAAATGGTGGTAGCGACCACCAGATTGCGCCATCGAAGCGAGTTTGGATACACACTCGTAAGGGCAAGAAGATTCCGGCAGTGTTTGGTTGGCCGGCTATTCACACCCGCAACGGAGGTAAAGAAACTCCACCGGAGTTGAAAAACATTTTCCTCGACTTGGGTTGCACGACAAAACAAGAAGTAGAAGACATGGGCGTACACGTAGGCTGTGTTATTACCTATCAAGACGAGTTTTTTGTGTTGAATAATCGCTACTTTGGTGGACGCGCCTTAGATAATAGAGTTGGAGGGTTCATGATAGCTAAAGTAGCCCGTTTGCTGCAACAGAATAAGAAGAAATTGCCTTTCGCATTGTACATCGTTAACTCGGTGCAAGAAGAAGTTGGTCTGCGCGGAGCAGAGATGGTGGCACACACTATCCAACCTAACTGCGCTATCATCACGGACGTTTGCCACGACACTACTACGCCTATGATTGACAAAATCCTTGAAGGCGACTACAAAGCCGGCAATGGTCCGGTGCTGACGGTTGGTCCTGCTGTGCACAACAAACTGTTAGACTTTGTGATGGACACGGCTCGTAGCAGCAAAATTCCTTTTCAAATAGACGCTGCTTCACGCGCCACCGGCACAGATACAGATGCTTTTGCTTACTCCACTGGTGGTATCCCTTCGGTGTTGATTTCATTGCCGCTGCGCTATATGCACACCACGGTAGAAATGGTAGCGATTGATGATGTAGAAAACGTGATTCGACTTATGTATGAAAGCTTGTTGAAGCTTAGTCCTAAGTTCAACTTTAAGTATTTGTAAACCGAAAGGATTGGCTTGAAAATAAAAAAGTCCCAACTTCTCAGTCGGGACTTTTTTTATGGTGGAGAATATCGGATTCGAACCGATCACCTCAACACTGCCAGCGTTGCGCTCTAGCCAAATGAGCTAATCCCCCGTGGTTGATGACTGCAAATGTATTTTTTCAAGTTTGTTTTTCAAAAAAATGAACGTTTTCTTTCGCTATTCGTTTTTTGTAGCTAAAGATTAAACCGATTGATTATTTTCAACAGTAAAATCAAACACTATGTCAAAAATTATTCTTGTAGGAGCATCTTCCGGCATCGGAAAAGATTTAGCCGTTGAACTGTCGCGCAGAGGCCACACGCTTGGTCTCACCGCCCGCAGAGTAGAATTGTTGGAAGCCATGCGCAGTGAGTTGACTGCTCCCGTACACATTGCCCGGATGGATGCCGAGCAGCACGAAGAAACGAGAAACGGCCTAGCGGCTTTGATTGAAGAGATGGGCGGCTGCGATGTGTTGATTTACAACGCGGGCATTGGCGAATCGTCCGGCAGATGGGAGAAAGAGAACCAAGTGTTGCAAGTAAACGCGGTGGGTTTTGCTGCACTCTGCAATTTTATTTTTCGCTATTGGAAAGAGAAAAAACAACCTGGCCACATCGTAGGCATCACCTCAATAGCCGGAGTGCGCGGCTCGCGTATGGCCATAGGCTATTCGGCCACCAAAGCGTTTATGAGCAACTACATGGAAGGCCTGCGCAACGAAGCTGTCAAAAAGAACCTTCCCATCGCCATCACAGACATCCGCCCCGGCTTTGTTGAAACGCCCATGACCAAAGGTCAGAAAGGAATGTTTTGGGTCTCCACCTCGGCCAAAGCTGCCTCGCAGATAGCCGATGCCATTGAGCGCAAAGCTAAGACCGCCTACATCACCAAGCGTTGGCGCTTTGCAGCTTGGTTCATGAAAAACCTGCCCGATTTTATTTGGAATAAGCAGTAATTAAAAGGTCTCACCAAACACACTCGTCACCAACCACCACGACTCAGATTCTTCATCTTGTCGGAGCGTAAATTCAATGTTTTCGAACTCGCGCTTAGAGCGTTTGCCTTTTTCTTTTTGCGTTTTGTACACCACATCACACCACACCTTGGCGGTTTTGTTTTCTCGGTCTACGCTCACGCGCACAAAGTCGTAATGTACCAACGTGACGTTATAAAACTGACTTTGAAATGCCTCTATCTTCTCGCGAAGTTCTTCGCTGTCGGTGGAGAGGCCAAGGCGGTCTTTCATCGTCTCGCTAAACTGCTCGTGAAAGAAAGCTGCCTCTTTGTCAAACAAAGAGAGCAACGCAAAATGCACCGCGTTTTTTACATCATACTCCGCGTTCGGGTGAAACTCCTCATAGATAAACTGGTTCACCCAGCCTTTCACTTTCGTGTCCTCTATCTCGTGTTTAAATAACTCTTCGGTGATAAACCGATAAATCTCTCGCTCGGGCGTAGGCGCCAATACCTCTAAACCAATGTTATACTTCTTCAACAAGCGCATGATTTTTTTCAAATCGCGGGTCACTTCCTTTTCGCTCAGATCGTTCACGTGGTTATACTCCGGCTCACCGATATATTTATAAATCGGCACCAGTTTAGCATCGTTTTGTCGCTTGTGAAAACTCATGAT
Source organism: Bacteroidota bacterium (assembly GCA_947457525.1). Classification (GTDB taxonomy): domain Bacteria; phylum Bacteroidota; class Bacteroidia; order Chitinophagales; family LD1; genus Bog-950. The sequence goes on from CANGXE010000004.1 coordinate 21,154, forward strand.
TTGTTTCAAAAACATATTTTCCACATCTGCCGGCAGGTTCTCGCTGCCCATAAAATTGCCGCCAAACTCGGCCATCATCTTCAACTTCAGAAACTCATTCTCATCATTGATATCCGACTCGCTTTTCTTTATTTTCTTACGTTTCGCCATAGTATGAAATTAAGTAATTTGCATAAATAATTTACAAACTTGTGACACATAGTGTTGTTTAGCCTTATATCTTTAACTTATGTTACGAAAAATATTCAAGACAGACCCTCTGCAAGTTTTCTACTATGTGTTTGGCTACATCTTGCTCTTTGCCGTTTGGTGGGG
>CANGXE010000005.1 GCA_947457525.1 Bacteroidota bacterium
ACAAGCCTCGACATCATCTGTCGGGGCTTTTTTTATTTTGGGCAACAATCAAATGGTGTTGCTAAAATCTTGAGCTGAACATCAATTATTTATTTACATTTAACGCACTAAAATCATTTGCGTTATGAAAAATATATATGTATGTTTTTTCCTGTTCGTAGCAACGCAGTTAGCCGCACAAAATAACGTGGGCATAGGTACAAACACCCCCGATGTTTCGGCCATCTTAGACTTAACAACAACGAATAAAGGCTTCTTAGCTCCACGAATGACCACCACCGAGCGTTTAGCCATTGCCACACCCGCTATTGGTCTATTGGTGTACGACATCACCGATGCTTGTTATTATTTCTACAGCGGAACTTGGAGCTCATTATGTACAGCTTCGGGTGCTACCGGACCTACCGGAGCGGTTGGCGCCACAGGACCACAAGGCATCACGGGAGCCGTAGGTGCTACGGGCCCGCAAGGGGTGATTGGCAACACCGGCCCAACCGGAGCGCAAGGATTAGTCGGAGCCACCGGCCCAACGGGCGTTACCGGTCCCACAGGCATAGGAAGTATTTGCCCTACTGCGTCTGCCGGTTATATTTCTTTATTTACTTCTGCCACAGATTTGTGTTCTTCTCTTTTGTTTCAAAGCGGCAGCAACATTGGGTTGAATACCACCACCCCAACGGTGTCTTTTCAAATCAATTCAACCAATGCCATTGGAGTGCCGGCAGGTACCACGGCTCAGCAACCCGCAGGAGCTCCCATTGGTGCCGTGAGGTTCAATACCACCACCGGTGTTTTGGAAGTATTTAATGGCACTTGCTGGCAAAATTCAAACACACCTCCCGTGGGCGCCACGTATGTCCAATGGTTTAATGCCGCAGACCCGAATGCCATTTATCCTTGCACCCAATGGGTAAGCAGCGACATTGCCAACGGTGAATTTATTAGAGCAAGAGGCGGAGGCGCCAATGTAGCTGCGGGTGCGCCATTGACGGGAGTGTTGCAAACAGACGCTATGGAAGCGCACACCCACACCGCCACTGCTACCGCCTCCGGAGCAGGAGTGTTGACCACATCTGCTGATGGCGCACATGCCCACAACTGGGGAGGATGGTGGAGCAATGATGACTCCAGAGACTTTACCACCACCAATGGGAATGCAGACGGCAACGGAAATACGTTGAGCGATAACGTATTCTGGTGGGGAGGCAATCCCGCCACCACGGGAAATGCGAACCCCGAGTTTGCGGTGCGCGGCACCACCACCAACGGCAATCATAGTCATGGAGGCGCCACCTCTGGGGTTAATCCTTTTTCAGGGAATATTTACATCCCTTATGACGACAACTTATCGAGCAATGCAAGAAATTTAAACATGAATGATAATCCTTCTCAATGTGGTTCGGGCTGGGATGGACGACACACCACTGGCAACTTCATGGGGCGTTTGAATGATGGATGTATGAATCATAACCACACGATTAATGCGGATGGTAATCATAACCACACGGTTGATTTTTATGCCCATCGCCATTTTATCAAGCAACGCCAAACTAGTACGGATGGCGTGCATACACACGCCATTGCTGACCACACACATACGATCAACGTGACCGGAGGCGCCAGCTCAGGAACAACAGCTACGGAAACTCGCCCCGATAACGTAGCCGTAGTGTTTTGGCGCAGAGTAAACTAAGCTTCGTAAAATAAGAAGATGAAAAAAATTGGTCTTGGCCTCTTCGTGGGCTTACTGTTGTTGATTGCCGTGTTGCTATTCAATGTGGTGAACTTTAAAAGCAAGCAACTAGGCGACACGAAGCCGCCCAACGATTATCCCGTGGTGGATGCTCGAGTAGACCATCTCGCCAAAGCCATTCGTTTTCCCTCGGTGAGTTATGACGATGGGCATCGCGACACTGCGGCCTTCGAAGGTTTTTTAATGTATATCGACACGGCTTTCCCTTTGGTTAAACAACGTTTAGATAAAACCGACATCAATGGCTTTACGCGCATCTATCATTGGGTGGGTAAGTCGAAAGCACAAAAGCCGGTCACGGTTTATGCTCACTATGATGTGGTGCCTATCGAGACGGTGAACCGAGCCGAGTGGAAACAAGAGCCGTTTAGCGGAGTGGTGAAAGAAGATTACTTGTGGGGGCGCGGAGCGATTGACGACAAGTCGAGCGTAATGGCTATTCTCGAATCGGTAGAGGCTTTGTTAGCGAAGGGTTTTCAGCCGGAGCGCGATGTGTTTATCGTGTTTGGGCATGATGAGGAAACAGGAGGTATGGATGGGGCAAAATACGCTGCGGAGTATCTGGCCAAGCGCGGCATCCAAACAGCGTTCCATCTCGATGAGGGTGGCTTGGTGGCGCATGGCATCGTGCCGGACATGACCAAGCCGGTGGCGCTTATCGGCACAGCCGAAAAAGGCTACATGACCTTGGAGCTGACCGTCAACATGAAAGGCGGGCATAGCAGCAAGCCGGCCAAAGAAACCGCCATCCAGTTGCTGAGCAAGGCTATCCATAGTTTACAAGAGCATCCTTTTCCCAAGCAATCGCCTCAGGCCGTGAAGGACTTCATCGAGTATGTAGGGCCGGAGATGCCGCAGCCCTTGAAAACCGTTTTCGCCAACAGTTGGTTGTTTAATCCTATCATCTTGAGTGTGTATGAAAAGTCGGCAGAAGGTAATGCGATGATCCGCACCACGGGGGTGCCTACGATTGTCGAAGCGGGTATCAAAGAGAACCTTATACCGGGGCAAGCCAAGGCTACGGCCAATTTCCGCCTTCTCACGGGCCAAACGTCTGCTGAAGTGATAGGGAAGGTGAAAGATATCATCGGAGACGAACGCGTGCTTATAAAGCAGCTGGCGAACACGTTTGAGCCGTCACCGACCACAGCTACGGGCAGCGAAGCTTTCCGCTTGGTGCAAAAGGCTTGTGCGGAGGTGTATCCCGATGCGGTGGTGTCGCCTTTTCTCGATATTGGCAGCACAGACAGCAAGCACTTCGAGCCGCTCGGTGGCGATGTGATCAGGTTCTTGCCGGTGCGGATGGATAATGATTTGCTCGGCACGTTTCATGGGGTAAATGAGCGCATCCGCGTGAAGGACTACATGGAGGCGATTGCTTTTTACGAATTTATCTTAAAGCATTTGTAAATCGTTGTTGGTGTTAAAATTGCCATTACTTTCACCCTCAAAACAAACCGTATGTCAGACCAGAACAACAACCAAAATCAAATCAATATTGAGTTATCCGAAGAGATTGCCGAAGGCATCTACTCTAATCTCGCCATCATCTCGCATTCTCCGCAAGAGTTTGTGGTGGACTTTGTGCGCGTGATGCCGGGAGTGCCGAAGGCGAAAGTGAAATCGAGAATTGTGCTCACGCCCGAGCATGCTAAACGCTTGATGAAAGCCTTGGCCGAAAACGTGAAGAAGTATGAGTCGCAGTTTGGTATGATTGAAGATAAGGAAGTGCCGAATGTGCCCATGAACTATGGTCCGGTGGCGCAAGCTTAAGTTTTTCTTTCCATGATAGTATCCCCGATGGCGGTTCGCTGTTACGGGGATTTTTTTTGCAGTAGTGTGACCTAGGTATTTGTGTAGGCAAGAAATGAAGGAGCAAAGGGGGATAAATGTTTGTGCCGCAGGAATGTAGGAGAGGTGATTTGGTTTGCTGGAAATGGGGGGTTTGAGTGTTGTAGTTGAGGATGAGGGCTTGATGATAATAAATAAGGACCTGGCGAAAATAAAAAAGGAGCAGGCGCGAACCAATGAGGAGAAGGTGCGAACTGAAAAGGAGAAGGCGTGGTGATAGGGAGATGATGATTATTGAAAAGGAGAGGGTGTGAACGGGTGGGGAGATGGTGTTAATGCTACTTTTTGGGAGTGTTCTATAAAGTGTGTCAAATTGGTCAGGGATGGTTTGTATTTGTTCTTTTGTCCTGACACAAAAGAACCAAAAAGTCAAGGCTGTGGGAATTTTTGCGAAGAATTATTCAATCTACCTAAACTGCACAAACTCGCTCCTTTCAGTCGCTCAGACAGTGCGCAGTTTTTTAACGGTAGCTTGCCTAATTTGTTCTTCGCAAAAATTCCCAAGGCCGTATGAACAGCCGACATTATGTGCAAGTGTAGCTATCTGCCATGCTTTTATTGATGGGGAAGCTAGTGTTAGTTTGGGCTAGGTTTTAATGGTTAAGTAGGTGTATTTTCGAGAGGGGTTTCGGAGGGGATTGTCATGGTTTTGTAAAGAATTGTAAATGGGTGGGTGTGATAATATTTGAGGGGACAAATGCCGCTGTAGGTTCCACAAACGCCACGTCAGTTCACACAAACCCCGTGGCAGGTCGTTTAAACCCACGTTAGCTGACACAAATGCCGCGTCAGTTCACACAAACCCCATACTAGGTCACACAAACCCCACTAAAATCAAACTTTGCTCCCGATAGCTATCGGGATTCGTTCCTTTGCTGCAAAAAAGCCTTAGTGTTTTTGGTCTCCGACAGCTATCGGAGCTTAGTGGTTAATCATCTTTGCTACTTAGTCTTCTGCACTAATGCTCGAGCATAAACAAGCGGAGCATGTTGAGGGCGGCATGGGCGAACACGCGGATGTTTTCGGTGCGGGAGGGGAAGAACTGAAACTTTTGGGCGAGGCGGGTGGTGGAGTTGCCTACGGCTATCCAGACTGTCCCCACGGGTTTGTCGTCTGTGGCGCCACCGGGGCCGGCTATGCCGCTGACGGCTATGCCGAAGGTGGTGTTGTTGAGTTGGAGCAATCCGTCTAGCATTTCGAGCACACAAGGTTCGCTGACGGCACCGTGGGTTTGGAGGGTTTCTTTTTTGACGCCCAGCACTTTTTCTTTGACCGCGTAGGAGTAGGAGATGACGCTGCCTTCGAAGTAGGCCGAGCTGCCGGGCACGGAGGTGAAGAGGTGGGAGATGAGTCCACCGGTGCAACTCTCAGCGCAGCTGACGGTGGCGTTTCGCGCTAGCAATAGTTTGCCGAGGTGCACTTCGAGTTTTTCTTCGCCATCGGCATAGACGAGGCGGCCTAAGATGGTTTTTAGTTTTTCTTTTTGGGCGAGCACGGTCTGCTCGACATCGGCAGAGCCGCTGCCGGTGAGGCGAAGTTTGACGACACCGAGCTCGGGCAAGTAGGCTAGCTTGATGAAGTGGGGCAGTTGGTTTTCGAAGTCGCTGAGTTTGTGGGCTATGGTGCTTTCGCCCGCGCCTGCTGTCATCACCGTGGCGTGCACGATGCTGGGGAAGGTGAAGCGCTGACGGAGGCGGGGGATGACTTCGTGTTCCATGAGGTGTTTCATCTCGTGGGGCACGCCCGGCATGGAGACGAAGACCACGCCATCGCGCTCGAACCACATACCTTGGGCGGTGCCGCGTTGGTTGGGCAGCAGGGTGCAAGCTTTGGGGATCATGGCTTGAGAGCGGTTCATTTCGACCACGGCTTTTCCTCGTTGGGCAAAGATGGCTTGCATGCGCTCCCAGAGGGCTTCGTTGAGTTCGAGTTCGGTGTGGAAATAGTCTACGAGGGTTTTCTTCGTGATGTCGTCTTTGGTGGGGCCGAGGCCACCGGTCATCAAGACGATTTGCGATTGGACGGCTGCGCGGTCGAGGCTCTGCACGATGTGGTCGGCATTGTCGCTGCAACAAATCACTTCGTAGGGTTGAATGCTGAGCAAACTGAGTTGTTGGCCAATCCATGTGCTGTTCGTGTTGACGGTTTGACCAATTAAAATTTCATCGCCAATGCTGATGATGGTTGTTTTCATGGAGAGTGATTTATAAATCTTGTAACTGATTATTTCTACGCTGAATTTTGAGGTCTTTGAGCGTGTTCGATTTTGGATGCAGCAAAATGGTGAACTGTTGGAAGCGGTAAGTGGGGAGGGGAGGGGTCCAAGCGAAGGTGAGCTCCCAGCAGTGCAAGTCGCGGATGACGGAGATGTTGGTGAGGGTGATTTGTCTGCGCGAAATATCGAAACCGGTGCTGACGGCAAACTTCCAATGAGGCGTGAGGTTAAAGTCGATGTTAGCGCCTAAGGTTTGTACTATCAACAGAGTGTCGGGATTAGTAGGGATGCCTTTGGATAAGTTGAAACGATAGTTCAACCCGATGGTCCAAGGAATGTCGAAGTCGTAGAATTGGTTGGGGTTGTAGGACACATAGTCGGCCATGTATTTTGGGGCTTCTTGCGAGGCGGCTTGCGTTCTTGGTTTGGAGCTGATGGTGGTGCTAGCGCCAATGGTGGCAGTGGCGAAGCGGAGTAAGTTGCGATTGGCTTGCCATTCGAAGGTTTTTATTCTGCGATTAAAGGTATCTACCGCATAAGGATCGAAGGTGGCGTTGAAGTTGAGGTTGATGAGGTTTAAAATCCTACTGGATACAATGCCCAAACTGAACGGACTGAGTTGAAACGAATCGGCTAAGAAGTTGTAAGAGCCGCTGAAGCTCAATTGGTCTATCAAGCCAAGTTTCTTTTCGTTGCTGACGGTGTCTTTTTTGGAAAAAACTTTTGCTTCGAAGTTGTTGAGCAAGTTGAAGCCCAGCACGCCTACTTTGCCTTGCGTGGGCACACCAAAAATCGCATCGGGTTCGAAGACAGAATAGCGCAAAGGGTTGCCGGTCACATCGCCTTGCACCGTGCGGTAGAACCCCCAGATTTGTTGACTGAAATCGGGTTGGTAGGTAAACGAAACGGTTGGGGTGAACACGTGTTTGATGGCTTTGAGTTTGCTGTTTTTGAAGCGGAAAATACCGGTCAGCTTGGTGTTCATGTTTATGCTCACGTTGAAATTTCGCGAAGAGTTAAATCGCCAAACGGTGTCGGTTATGACGCGACCGTTAAGGGTATCAATATCTCCGTTTTGCACGACATACACAGTGTCAGGGTTCCAATATTTATCTATGCCTTTGAAGTAAGTGCGCTCTTGGTAAGTAAACTGAGGATTGATGTTTAAATATTTGAATAAAGTGATAGGTGCATCAATTGACGCCACTTGATTGACTCCCATTCTGAATTTGTCCAAGGTTTGGCGTTGGAATAAGGTAGAATCCACCGTCCGGATTTGGTTTTGAAACTCGAAGGAGTAAGTGATCCCGATGTTTTCATACCATTTGGGTTTGCCGGTTTGCACCTTGCTTTTGAAAGGTGAAACGCGCGACATCGACAAACGGAAAGTAGGCAAGGTGAAGCTGATGCTGCGGTCGAGTAAGTTTTGCGAGTGGCGAAAGTTGACCGACAAGTTCAAGGGAGTTCTTGGAATTTGGTAAGCGTAGTTGATGGTCGAGTTGAAAGAGGTGTTTAATAAACGCTGGTCGGTGACGCGGCTGGCTTGAAAGAAATCGGCTGTTTGCACTTGCACACTCGCCCCAAACTGAGAGTTGGGAATAGAGCGCGGGTCTTGGGTGTGTGTCCACGCAAAGCTGTAGGCGTTGGTGGGTTTCGCTCCGGGTAGGTCGGGGTCGAAGGCATTCGTGCGGAGATAATTGAAAGAAATGTTTCCGTTAAATTTATAGCGCAAGGCATAAGCCGCACCCACCCCCGCACCTAATGTTCCATTAGTCGAAATCATGGTGGTGAAGCGCAAGCCGACATAATCGTTCATGGCCCAGTAGTAGCCTCCGTTGCGCAAAAAGAAACCCATCACCGCATCTTGACCGTACTCCGGCAAAATCAAGCCTGACTTGCGCCCTTGTTTCACCGGAAACAAAGCAAAGGGTAAGACCAAAGGAGTAGGCACATCGCCCACCCAAAGATTAACCGGCCCGGTGACCATCACTTTGTTGGGCACCATTTTTATCTTCTTGGCTTTGAAATAAAAATGCGGATGGTCGAGGTCGCAGGTGGTGTATTGACTGGCGAGGCCGTACCATTCGCCATATTCATTTTTCTTCACTTGTTTGCTGTGAATGAACGACTCACCTTCTTTCATGGTCACTTCATATACAATTCCTTTCTTGGTCTTGAAGTTGTAGTCCATGCGCTTGGCGCGGTACTCTTGTCCGCCATCGCTGAATACGGCCTTGCCTCCATCTTCATACAAGCTATCCATGCCGCCTTCTGCGCTCAAGGTGTAGGTGTTCCAATCAAAGACGACTTGCTTGGATTGGAGTTTGATTTTTTCGTAGCTCAAGTCCGCCCCGTTGTATAAATACATCTTGCGCGTGTTCATGTCATATACAATCGAGTCTTCGGCTTTGTAGGTAATCTTGTCTTTGATTTCAATTTGTTCGGCAATGTCGATGGTGTCGTTAAGATTGATGGTGTCTGTAACAAAAACAGAGCTGCTGTCGTTAAGGAGAGTAGAATCAGTGTTAATCCCACTTTTTGACCCAATAATGGGATTGCGACTGTTGCTGCTGTCTGCTAAAATCTCATAATTTTTTGGCGAACTATGTGGAACCCGTGCTGAATATGCATTCATTAAAATGGACACTAATAACCACGCTGTGATTAAAAATGGCAGCATTTGGGCGTTTAGTGGCTTTTTACAAGAGTATATTTGGCAAAAGAAGTTCAAGTGATATTGCTTGTATTAAATTTTGGTTACCCCTTAGAAAGGCTAAGTATTCCTTTAAAAGTGCCCCAAAAATAAAAAATCAGAAACGTGAGACTAAAAAGCTTATTGTTTATTCTCAGTTTGGTAACAGGAATTGTTGCTCAAGCTAGCAACTTTGTGCTAAAAACAATAGTCATTGATGCCGGTCACGGTGGCAAAGACCCCGGAGCTATTGGGCCGGGTAAGGTGCAGGAAAAAGACGTTGCCCTTGTTGTTGCGCTCAAGTTGGGAGATTATATTCAAAAGGCTCACCCTGATGTGAAAGTGATTTACACTCGGAAAAGTGATGTGTTTTTAGAATTGCACGAACGCGCAGAGATCGCCAACAAAAACAAAGCCGACTTATTCATCGCCATTCACTGCAATGCTTCTACCAATCCGGATGTGGCGGGCAGTTCTAGTTATGTGTTGGGTTTGCACCGCACAGAAGCCAACTTAGAAGTGGCGAAGCGAGAGAACGCAGTAATCAACTTGGAGGAAAATAAAGAAAAATACTATGAGTTTGATCCTAACTCTCCTGAAGGTCACATCATCATGAGTATGAAGCAAAATGCTTTTTTAGATCAAAGTATTGAGTTCGCGTCAAAAGCAGAAAATCAACTAGAAAATTATACGAAACGCAAAAGTATGGGCGTGAAGCAAGCCGGTTTTTATGTGTTGTACAAAACAGCTATGCCAAGTATTTTGGCCGAGATAGGGTTTATTTCAAATCCTGATGAAGAGAAATTTTTGAACTCAGTGAAAGGACAAGATTTAATTGCCTCCGCTTTGTACAACTCGTTTAAAGATTACAAGAAAGAACTTGAAGGGAGCGAAGGCGAGCAGTTCGCTTATGAGCAAGCTGTAGAAAAGCAAAAAGAAGCGGCCACCATACCGGTTAAACCCGCTACAGAATATAAACCCGTAGAGCAAGTGAAGGAAGTAGTGAAACCAGCTGCTACAACACCACAAAATGTTTCCGTTAATGCAGTAAAAGTATCCGGTGGGGCGATTATCCGCAAGCCGATTGAGAATGCAAACGGAGGTGGTAAAGCGGAAGTTCTCCCGGCTAGTTTAGCTTCTAAAGTAGAAGACGCAAAGTCGATTTATGTTCGTCCTAGTAACTTAGATCCATTTGATACATCATTTAGGCGTATGCCCAACAAACCTTTAGCTGAAGTAAAAACGAAGATGTCATCAACCCCAAAAGCAGAAACAGAATCTAAACCGGTAAAATCCTCAACTGCGGTAGTAGCTGTACCCAAGTCAAGTCTCGTACCTAACCATGTCTCAGAAAATGGTATTGTACTAAAAGTTCAGTTGTTTGCCTTGAAAGTGGAGTTGAAAGACTATGATAAGATTGCTAAGCTTTTTGGCAATGAACTTTCGGGTGAGCAATTGCCTAATGGGTTTACCCGCTACTACGGTGGCAAGGTGAAAACGATGGCGGAAGCTCAAAAATTATTAGAGAAAGCAAAAGCAGCCGGTTATAGTGCTGCCTTCATTGCCGGGTTCAAAGATGGCACTCGACTAACTACAGACCAAGTTAGTGCTTTGCAATAAAGCGATAAAAGCAATTTAGGTTGATATTGTGTCGCTTGCACAACTACCCATTTTGATTTCTCCCTCAAAGGTATATTTTTGAGAAAATTTAATTGTGTGAGCAATCCTGTAAAAGTCGGCATTTTTAGCCTTGTTACTCTTGTTATCTTCATTCTGGGTTTTTATTTCCTAAGAGGGATTGATATTTTTTCTCGCAAGAAATCTTTCTATGCGGTTTATAGCCGAGTGGATGGTCTTTACAAATCTAATTTAGTGGAAATTGACGGTTTCCCCATCGGGCGTGTGGGCGACATGGATCGTAACCCCGCGACAGGAGAGATAGTGGTTCGAATTGATTTGGAAAAAGAAATCAATATTCCGAAGAGCGATAGCACTATGGCTTACTTATTTAGTACCGATCTTTTTGGTACGAAGAAAATAAAATTGGTATTCGGCCAATCAGATGAGTACTACAATGATGGCGATACTATTCATACTTACTTTAAGAAAGATTTGACTGAACAAGTTGGGGCACAAATTGACCCTATCATCACTGATGTTCGTCACATTATACCCAAACTGGATACAACGATAAGTGGCATTCAAGCCTTGTTTGATAAGAACAATGCCCAAGGAATTTACACCACACTGAGTGAAGTGAATGGCGCCTTGGCTAAAATCTCTCAAATATTAGCGGCAAATGAAGCTAACTTACAGTTGACGATTAAAAACTTGCAGAGTATCACCGGCAATTTTGAGAAGAATGGCGAGAACTTAACGAAGATAATTAAGAACACCTCTGCTGTGACCGACTCATTGCAACAAGCCAACCTAAAGCAAACAATAGAAAACTTGAATCAAACCATCAACCAATTAAACAGTGTGGTTGCTGACATCAATGCCGGCAAAGGAACATTGGGTAAAGTGGTGAAAGGCGATAGTTTGTATAATAACATCGACTCGACCATATCTAGTCTTCAAGTTTTGCTGAAAGACGTTAAAGCGCGTCCTTATCGTTACGTCAACATCAATGTGTTTGGCGGCAAAAAGAAAGAAGAGCGCATAGAAAAGAAGTATAACGAATCAGGTAAGTAATTTGGTTCTAGACCTTACTCATGAACGTATCGAAAACTGCAGTTAATTTATTAGTTGTATTTGTATGCAACACAATTTCTCTTACTGCTCTTGCGCAAGAAAAGAAAGAGGTAGAGATTATCAATGCCGATTTTCTAAAGTTTCAAGAAATTAATGGACAGAAACTAACTCGCTTGGTCGGCAATGTGCAATTGCGCCAAGAAGAAGTTTTCATGTGGTGCGACAGCGCTGTGTTGGATAAAGAAACGAATTCGGTAGATGCTTGGGGAAACATTGCCATTCAACAAGACACGACCACAGCTTACAGCAATGTGTTGCACTATGATGGCAATCGAAAGTTTGCTACGTTGAACGGTAATGCCAGAATCATTAGCGGAAAGATGAAGCTCTACACCAACGAGCTGTTTTATGATGTGCAGAATAAAACATCCTATTATTTGGCCAAAGGGAAAGTGATAAAAGACAGCACAGTCATCACGAGCCAAAAAGGTTATTTTTACAGTGCAATTAATGATGTGTTTTTTAGAGATAATGTGGTGATTAAAGATCCTAATTATGATTTAATTTCTGACACACTTCGCTACAACACCAATTCTAATGTTTCTACCTTCTATGGCAACACAGAAATTTTTAATAAAGACAGCCGTATTACTTGCCAAACCGGTTGGTATGATAGCAATCGAGACCTATGTTCGTTTGGTAAAAATACGGTAGTCAACAATCCTTCACAGATACTCAAAACGGATAGTCTTTACTATGACAGAGGAAAGGGCATCGGCATCGCGTATCGCTTTTTTCAATGGATTGACACTACTAACGAAACAGAATTGATTGGCAACTATGGCGAGTATGAAGAATCTCGCCAAAATATGATGGCTACAAAAAATCCATTGTTGATTTACAAAATGAAAGAAGATTCGCTTTTTGTGTCGGCAGATACACTCAAAAGTCAAACGGTGTCTCGCACAGATACCACCCGTGTTTTCTTTGCTTACCACAAGGTGAAAATGTTTATGAAAGATATGCAAGGCACTTGCGATTCATTGTATTACTCTTTCCTTGATTCTACCTTCCGGATGTATTACAGTCCGGTGCTTTGGAGCGCAGAAACACAGATGAGTGCAGACACTATTTTGTTGACTACCAAAAATGGTCAAGCCGAAAAAATGAATTTGTACAATTCCGGATTTATCATTGCGCCAAGCGGCAAAAAGTACTACGACCAAATAAAGGGGATCAATATCGTTGGCTATTTTAAAGACAATACTTTGACGCGCATGGACGTGATGGGCAATGCAGAGAGTATTTATTTTGGGAAAGACGAAAAGGAAAAATTCATTGGAAACAATAAGGCGCTAAGTGCCGCTATTACCATGTATTTTAAGGATAAAAAGATTGATAAGATTGTTTTTATCGAGAAACCGGAAGCCGTTTTTACACCCATGAAAATGCTGACCGAAGAGCAAATGCGCCTAACGGATTTTGTGTGGCGAATTGACCAAAAACCAAAGAAACGCGAAGACGTTTGGCTGCCTAAACCATAGTTCCTAAGATTCCTGCTCGTAGTAAATTTTGTAAAACTTGCGTCCGTTTGGATCGGTGCCTTGTTCAATCCAATCTCTGCGTCCATGAATATAGATATGGAAATTCTTATCTAGTTTGAGTACGCTTTTGAAAACTCGTTCTTGACGTTTTACTGCAGGTGATGAAATAGGAAACTGCTCCGGTAAAGTCAACTCATTTTCTTGGGTGTAGTTCGTATTGAACGAGCGAAAAGAGGTAATCAATCCTTCGTCTTGCAACACCGTTTTTTCGAATTGGTCTTTCTCAAAAGTATCATTCGTTTTGAAATAAGCCACGGAGCGATTGAGCAAATCTATTTGGTCCGGTTTGGTGAGTTCATACTCTTGGTCGAGTTGCTTGGTTACAAAACTTTTGGTGAGTGTCAAAAATTGATTGGTTTGGTGGAACGCATTTTGAATCGGGGTGACACTTAAAAAAGCATCGCGCCAATATTGCGCATCATTATTTTTTTGCCAGCCGTCCGAAAGATAAACCTCATAGCCTTCCTCCGCTCTATTGTTTAAAATCAAACAACCCTTTTCTACTTTCGATAAATCCACTCCTTCTTTATAACGAATAGAGAAATGCTTGTTGGTTAAATCAACTTCAAAGAAACCATTTTTAGTTTCGGTCTTAAACAAGCCAATCGCATCGGACGTTTGGCCGTTCATTGTCACATCGGTAAAATAGACTACGTAGAACTCACCGGTTTTGATTTTAGGATGAGCCGAACACTCAAAGAGATGTTTCGCCATGCGTTGCGACATTTCGTGGAAAACTGCCGGTTTGTCGAATACCTGCTGCGCATAATTGTACACTTCATTGTATTGCAAGGAACTTTCGTGCGCGAAATGAAAACCTGCAAATATTTTGTCGAAAGGCTTGAGTAAATGAGTTTTGAGTTGGAAGTTTAACTCTTCATCAAGCACCATCATTTCGGGCGAAAGCACTAGCCCTGGGTCTGTGGTTTTGTTGCCTACCAAGTGGATGGCAATTTGTTTGAGTTCAGCAGTTGAGTTGTTCATGAGGGCTATTGAATGGTTGCAATATAGCTGGAAAAGACATTTACTGAACGGCTAGGTGTAGATAACTCCGTTTAGCATTTTTATCTTAATGCTTATGTTCGTTCAACGATAAATCAAAACGGTGTGAAAAACCTTTACTTTCTGCTACTTTTTTTAGCCACCTCTACCTGCCTTTTTGCATCAACAAGATGCTCAATACAGTATGTATCGGTTTAATGGATTATACATCATTCGGCTTATGCGGGAAGTCATGAAGTATTGAACGCCACCGCTATTTATCGTCATCAATGGGTGCGCATGCCGGGGCAACCGCAAATAGCGAGTGTTGCCGTTCATTCACCGCTGGCTAAAGACAGAGTAGGTTTAGGCTTGATTTATACGTTCGATAAGATTGGCGTAACGCAAACCAACAGCATTGATGCCTCGTTTGCTTATCGCCTGCCAGTGGGGAAAAAGAAAAATATAAAACTCTGTTTTGGCCTGTCGGCAGGAGTAATGAATTACATTGCTAACCTGAGTGGCGTTCAAACTACCGATGCCAGCGACCCCAACTTTGTGGGCAACACTCAAAATCGTTGGTTGCCCAATGTGGGGTTTGGGTTCTATGCTTACAGCGATAAGTTTTTTGCCGGAATTTCTGTGCCACGCATTTTAGCTAATAAGTTGGATGGTGACTACAGTGTGTTTAGCACCTCATTCAATGTGGCTGGTCAATATCACCATTTGTTATTGACCGGTGGTTATGTCTATAATTTAGGAGAGAAAGTAAAATTTGTTCCTTCCATGTTGTTCAAATATGTGCCGGTGAACTCCCCCGTTTCTTTTGCTTTTAATGCCACATTCATTTTTGTAGACCGATTTTGGTTGGGTGCTGCTTATCGTTTGAGCGATAGTTGCAACTTCATGGCGGCTGTCAATGTTGTACCACAACTAAAGATTGGTTATGGCTATGATTTAGCGGTTTCGCCACTCAATAAGTTCACTTCTGGTACTCATGAAGTGATGTTGAGTTTTGACGCATTGTTCAAACATAGCCAAATAGTAAGTCCTCGACACGTGAAGTATTTTTGATGTGCTGACTAGCAGAATGTGCACGACCAAAACAGAATGTATAAATCAACAAATAACATCCGATATTTGGCATTATTTTCACCTAATCAATAGCATCTAGTTTTAGTTATCGTATAACCCCAATAAAGTATTTATGCAGAAGATAGTCTACATAGTTTTCGTTTTTACCACTGGTCTAATGTCGGCTCAAGCGCAGGGTAGTTTATTAGCCCAAGGAGACAAATTCATGACCTGGTTTCAGTTTGACAAAGCTGCAGCTATTTACAAAAAAGCCGCAGACATCAAGAACCTTATTGCTATTGGATATGGGGAAGAGAAAATTCGCAACAAATGTGTAGACGAAGTGCCTTGCACTGAAGAAGAGCACGGCTACAACAGACGTACCGAATTCAAAGTGTTGAAGTTTGATTAATCTCCACTGATGAACATTTTCTATTGCCCAACTGCCGTGCTTAATGCGGTCATTGAATTGGATGAGCAGGAGTCCCGCCACGCCCACAAAGTGTTACGCAAAAATATTGGAGATACTATTGCAGTGTTTGACGGCAAAGGTCATCTTTATTCTGCTTCCATTGCTGTGGTCAATAAGCGAAGCATTAGCGTGGTTGTGCAGGAGTTGTTGCAGCAGACTGCATCCAACAAACCCCGATTGCATTTGGCGGTTGCTCCACCCAAGAATTTAGACCGATTAGAATGGCTGGTAGAGAAAGCTACGGAGATTGGTGTTGATGATATAACACTCATCATCTGTCAAAATTCCGAACGCAGAGAAGTTAGATTAGATAGAATAGAGAAAGTAATCATGAGTGCTGCGAAGCAAAGTTTGAAGTTCAATCTGCCGGTCTTGAATGAATGTGTATCGTTCCAAAAGTTTATGGCGGCACAAGCCGCTGTGTGCGAGCGAAAATTCATCGCCTTTTGCCATGAGAAAGCTGAGCATTTAAAGTCGGTCTACTCTGCCTCTCAAAATGCGTTAATTCTTATTGGCCCCGAAGGTGATTTCACACAAGAAGAAGTACATTTGGCCGCGAAGAACGGTTTTGAGATGGTGTCTTTGGGTGAAAGCCGACTGCGCCTCGAAACGGCTGCTATTTATGCCACCACTGTTTTTCAATTGATGAATGAAAAGTAAAAGGAATATGAATTTTCGAGCGATAGGTGTAGTGTTGGTGTTGATGGTTTCACTAGCCTTTACGGCTGTAGATAAGCCCATCAAAATTGCTTTGTTGAAGTATAACGGTGGAGGAGATTGGTATGCCAATCCCACATCGCTGCCCAACCTCATTCAGTTTTGTAACAAAAACTTAGGCACCAATTTTCAAGCCGACCCACCAACGGTGGAGGTGGGCAGTCAAGATTTGTTTAACTATCCTTTTGTACACATGACCGGCCATGGCAACGTGGTGTTCAGTGAGCAAGAGTTAGACAACCTGCGCACTTATCTAATCGGTGGTGGTTTTCTGCATGCCGATGATAACTACGGTATGGATAAATTTCTTCGCCCGCAGTTAAATAAGCTTTTCCCTGGTACACAACTTGTTGAATTGCCGTTCTCTCATCCAGTCTTTCATCAGAAGTTTGATTTCAACAACGGCTTGCCCAAAATTCATGAACACGAAGACGCACAGCCTCAGGCCTT
This sequence comes from Bacteroidota bacterium, assembly GCA_947457525.1. Lineage (GTDB taxonomy): Bacteria > Bacteroidota > Bacteroidia > Chitinophagales > LD1 > Bog-950. The sequence goes on from CANGXE010000005.1 coordinate 16,504, forward strand.
CGCTTTGTTCTATGAAGGACGCATGGTGGTGCTCTATACCTTTGAGTGCGACCTTGGCGATGGCTGGGAAGACATCAACGTACATAAAGACACTCCCGAAAACCACGAGAAAGCCTTGAAGATGGGCGCTAACATCCTACGCTATGTCTTTGCTAATAAACCGAATTTAAGATAGCCTCGTTGATTTCGCGGATGAGCTGCGGCCCTCGGTAGATAAAGCCCGAGTATAGTTGCACAAGTTTTGCTCCGGCATTGAGTTTTTCCAAGCCGTCATTGGCGGTCATTATGCCGCCCACGCCTATAACTGGGATGTTCGATTTTTCGGTAATGTATTTCACCACTTCGGTAGAGTGTTTGGTTAATGGTTTTCCGCTCAATCCGCCCGCCCCAAACTGTTCAATTTCACTAGGGGAGTAGCTGAGAGGCGCTCGGCTGATGGTCGTGTTGGTGGCGATTATGCCGCTGATGTTCGTGGCTTTCACGACTTCTATCACCTCGTCTAGTTGTTCGTTGGTCAGGTCCGGGGCGATTTTGAGTAAGAGTGGTTTCGCGCTCGCTTTTTGCAAGTTGATGTCTTGCAAGGTGCTGAGGATGGTTGTCAGCGAGTCTTTGTCTTGCAGTGCGCGGAGGCCGGGTGTGTTGGGTGAGCTTACGTTCA
>CANGXE010000006.1 GCA_947457525.1 Bacteroidota bacterium
AACAAATCACTCCTGCCGCGCATCAAATTCAACATCGGCATCGGTCAACCCGCCTTCATTTTACGCCACGCTGATGAACAACCAATCTTCGAGGAAAGTATCTTTGGGTTCGTCCCCGGCTGGGCAAAAGAGGTCAAAAAGCTCTACTTTAATGCCCGCACCGAAGGAGATTACAATCCGGATAACACAAGGGGTTACACCGGTCAGATGGGCATATTCGACAAACCGGCTTTTCGCGAAGCTATCGTTCAACATCGCTGCATCGTTCCCATCTCCGCCTTTTACGAAGGGCCGGAGAAAGAGAAACTCAAAAATCCCTTTCGCTTAGAGTCTCCAAGCCATCCGGTGCTGTTTCTAGCCGGCATTTACTCCCTACACCTTGACCCTTCGAGCAAGCATATCCTCTCGCGTTTTGCAGTGCTCACCACGCCTGCCAATGAGGCAACAATGTCAATTGGTCATCACCGTTGCCCTCTGATGCTTGCAGATACTAAACTTGAAGAATGGTTAAACCCAAAAACCTCTACCGAAAGCCTCCTGCTGCACCTTCAAACACCTTGGCAACCCAATGATATGCGTACCTTTGCGATAGATCCACAGGCCATTAAAAATACGTACAGCGACACTGCTCCTGCTGAGCGCCATGAGCTTCTGCTCTTTTAAGCATAAAAAAAGGGACAATCCATGGACCGTCCCTTTACAAAGTTTATACTTAGAAATTAGATTAGAAAATGTTTAACCATTCGCGCATAGCGCCCCAGCTTGAGCCTTCTACCGCAAAAGCGATAATCGCCCAAATCAAGAACAAGAAAGGCAACAAAATAGTGCGCTTAAACCAAGGTGTTTCGTGGTTCACGTGCATAAATATACCCATGATGTACACCACTTTCACCACAGACATAATCGCCATAAATAAGTTCAAGAACATTTTTGGTCCACCACCTTTAGGGTACATGTGCTCATAAACCATAGCAAAACCTACTTCTACCACTGTTACGATAGAAAGAATAATAATGGTTTTTAATACGTCTTTTCTTCCGTCACTGTATTCTTTGTCAGACCAGTGTAAGTGTGCCTCTGATGGAATTTCGAAACTCATAATATATAGTTTTTATATGTTTTGTAAATAGATTATAGCAAGTAAAAGCAAAGGAATACATACACCCACACTAAGTCAACAAAGTGCCAGTAAAGACCAATCTTTTCTACCATTTCATAGTGACCTACTTTTTCAAATTTGCCGTTAGCGGCTTCTACCATCAACCAGATGTTTAATACCACACCACCCAATACGTGCATACCGTGAAAACCGGTAATCACGAAAAACAACTGTCCGAAGTTAGTTACCTTAGACGTAGCTGAAGCTGTGGTTGTCGTCATTCCATCATGGATTAAGTGTGTCCACTCTAAATACTGACAAAACAAGAAAAGAATACCGCAGATAATGGTTGGTATCAAAAACTTAACTACACCCCACTTGTTCATTCTGTATCCTTCTTGAACTCCACGAACCATAGTGTATGAGCTGGCAATCAACAAGAAAGTCATGAAGCTCACAAACACCAAAGGGGCTTGAACGCCATGAAACATGTCTAATGGAATAGAAGAAAATACTTCTGATGCATTTGGCCAAAGGTCTGCTTGTGCAAAGCGCAATGCAGCATAAGCGATAAGGAAAGAGGCAAAAGTAAATGTGTCAGAGATGAGGAAATACCACATCATGATTTTTCCATAACTCAAACGAAACGGGGAACGCCCTCCGTTCCATAATTCGGCTTGTGTTTCATTGCCGTGACTTTCGTGTAGTGTAGCTTCTGCTGCCATTGTTTTCAAACTTTAATTAATAAACGATATTATGTTATTGATAGTTGATATAAAAGAACACATATAAATAAATCCAAACGGCATCAATATAATGCCAAAATCCAACTAGTAATTCTAGGTTCAATTGTCTTTTAGGATTAATGATATTTCTCAACTCATAGATAGGGTCTTTGCGTGAGCGTATGGCCATCACTAGAAAGATAATCGTCACCAAAAGCCCAACCACCAAGTGAAGGCCGTGCATGGAAGTTATCAGATAAATAAACGACCCTGATAAATTTCCGGTCAACGGTTTTCCCATAGCGGTTAATATTCCCCATCCGGTTACTTGTAGATAAAGAAACAATAACCCCAACAATAAACTAAAGAACAATAAACTGCGAAATAGAAAGAACTTTGCTTTTCTGTAGCTTACCAAGGCCAACTGTATCACTACGCTCAGGGCAACAATCACCACTGTGCTGTAAGTGAAAATATCAGGGAGCTTAAAATTCTCCCATTCTTGATAATCTCCCTTTTTTACTAAAAGTGCACTTGTCAATGCGGCAAAAAACATGGTCATGGATGCCATAGCTACCCAAAGTGCAAACTTTTGGGGATGCACACCCGTGTATTCTGTCGTTTCCTTTAGTAATTCCTTTTCAGTCAAAGTACGTTCTATTTAATCTGCTCGTTTATCTAACTACAAAATTACAGCTTACCAAAAACTAAGGCAAGTTGAACCACAGGTAAATAGATAAAAGAACCGAACATTAACAATTTAGCCGATTTGTCTTCCACTTTTACGTAGTGACTAATCGCCATCCACAAAAACATCACTCCGGCAGCGGCAATAAAAATGGTGCCGGTCAAACTTACCATGTTAAAAAAATAAGGCATCACTGATACTAGAAGCAATACCACACAGTAAACAACATTATTGATGGCACTTTGCCTAGTTTTGCCGGTTGATGAAGGCAAAAGCATAATACCTGCTTTCAAATAATCTTCATATTGCACCCAAGCAATCGCCCAAAAGTGAGGAAATTGCCATATAAACTGAATACTAAAAAGTAAAATAGCCGTAAAATCAATCACACCTGTAGCGCACACATAACCAATCATTGGAGGCAATGCTCCGGGTATAGCACCTACAAAAACTGCGACAGGGTGTACTCTTTTTAGCGGGGTATAAACAAAAGCATAACTCAACAATGAGATAGCTGAAAGCACACCTGCGATTGGGTTGAACTGAACAGTCAATATTAAAATCCCTACTATCCCAAAAACACCGGCTGCTAAAATAGCTTCAAGAGTACTCATTCTACCAGTAGCTATTGGGCGATTTTGAGTGCGTTTCATCAACTTATCAATATCTTTCTCGATAATCTGGTTAATGGCATTGGAAGCACCTGTTACGAGCATTCCACCCATACTCAACCAGAATATAAGCGTCAAAGATGTAGTTGAACCAGCGAATAGATAACCAATAACAGCAGAGAAAACCACCAAGAAACTCAAACGAAACTTAGTCAGCATAGCATAGTCACTTACCTTTTGAGATAAGTAGCCAACTGCTCCTTGTTTTATTTGAATTGAATTAGACATTTAGTTTTTCTCTATCTTTTTTTTTAAAAATTACCCATGTGCTACTTCGCCCGGTTTCATCGGCTCTGTTTGCGGAATATACTCGCGACCGTTCACACTATAGTCATACGGCCAACGGTGAACCACCGGCAAATCGCCAGGCCAGTTTCCATGCAAACGCTCAACTGGCGCAGTCCACTCAAGCGTAGTTCCACCCCATGGATTGTTGTACTCACCTTCTAGTTTTCTTCCTTTGAAAATGCTGTAGAAGAAGTTAACTATAAATAAAAACTGCGCAAGGAAAACGATGATAGCTGCTACAGTTATAAACACCGCTAAGTGATTGAAATTATTGAAGGTATCAAAGTTAGCGTAGGTGTAATATCTTCTTGGCAACCCGGTCATGAAGTGCATAGGGAAGAAAATACAGTAAGCCCCAATCAACGTAGCGTAGAAGTGAATTTGACCCAATGTCTCATTCATCATTCTGCCATACAAACGTGGGAACCAGTGGTAAACACCGGCAAACATGCCAAAAAATGCGGATACACCCATCACCACGTGGAAGTGTGCAACTACAAAATAAGTATCGTGTAATTGAATGTCGATAGCTGAGTTACCTAAGGCAATACCTGTCAAACCACCGGTGATAAACATTGATACGAACCCGATAGCAAACAATGCCGGAGTTGATAAGCGAATTTTACCTTTCCAAAGTGTTCCTATCCAGTTAAATACCTTAATTGCTGAAGGAATAGCAATTAAGAGGGTAAACAATGTAAATACTGCTCCTAAGTTTGGATTAAGGCCAGTCACGAACATATGGTGCGCCCAAACGATGAAAGATAATACCAAGATAGCCAAGATAGAAAGTACCATCGCTGTGTAACCAAAGATTGGCTTACGAGAGTGAACGGCCAAAACTTCTGATACAATACCCATTGCAGGGATGATGATAATGTACACCTCTGGGTGACCTAAGAACCAAAATAAGTGTTGGAACAAAATTGGAGATCCACCTTTGTAGCCTAACAATTGACCATTGATAACGATGTTGTTCAAATAGAAACTTGTGTCCAACAAACGGTCAAACTCTAATAACACTACACCAGCTAAAAGCGCAGGGAAAGACAATACACCAATTACAGCAGTAAATAAAAAGGCCCAAATAGTTAATGGCATTCTAAGCATAGTCATCCCTTTTGTACGTTGGTTCAATACAGTAGCAATGTAGTTCAAGCTACCAATTAAAGATGCTACGATAAAGAAGGTCATCGCCAAAGCCCATAGGTCAAAACCTAAGCCTGAACCTAAGTTAACGCCTGTATCACGCAATCCGTTCAAAGGTGGATAAGCTGTCCAACCACCTGATGCAGGACCTGTTTGAATGAAGAATGATAAAAACAAAATAACACTAGCGGTAAAGAAAAACCAATATGACAACATATTGATAAAACCGGATGCCATGTCTCGTGCACCTATTTGGTAAGGAATTAGTAAATTACTGAAAGTACCGCTCAGACCTCCCGTAAGTACGAAGAATACCAAAATAGTTCCGTGCATAGTCACCAATGCATAATAGAACTCATTACTGATTTTACCTCCTTCGGCCCATTTACCCAAGAAAGTTTCCAAAATAGGAAATGTCTCATTAGGGAACGCTAATTGAATACGAAACAAGATAGATAACAACCCACCTACAACACCCCAAAATATACCGGTGATTAGAAACTGCTTGCTAATCATCTTATGGTCTTGACTAAAGATATACTTCGTCAAGAAGGTTTCTTCGTGGTGATCGTGGCGGCCATCATGACCATGATGGCCGTGACCTGTTGCAACGTGTGCGTGTTCTGCTGTAGCTGTTTGCATAAAATTAAACTATTTATTAATCCATGCCCAAAATAGGGCAACTATCCAAATATTATTTTTTTGTTACACAAATATCGATTCGTTTGCTTTTTGCTTTTCCTTCGTCTGTTTTGTTGTCAGCTACCGGATGATCTTGGCCGTAACCTTCAGCCACCAAACGCTTAGCATCAATACCTTCTGCTACTAATGCAGCAACAACTGCTTTTGCTCTTTCATTAGACAATTTCAAATTGGCTTTAGCATCACCTACGTTATCAGTGTATCCACCTACCTTTAGTTCTACATTTGAGTAAGTTTTGAGGATGCTCACCATGTTATCCAATTGTTCTTTAGATTCAGCTTTGATAACCGCTTTACCTGTTTCGAAAGTAAGACGATCAAAACTAAACCAAGTAGTTTTGTCAACTGCTCTTTGGTCGTCATTGATAAACGCCACCAACTGGCTTTCGATACCTACTTCAGTTGCTCCTTTCAATTCGAGCGATGGTTTTGCTGCTAGGCTAGCCTCCAGCACTTCAACTTTTCCTGGCTTTTCCGCGAGTGTAGACTTCACAGTTTCATACATTGCCACTTGCTTACTTTGCCATTCGTCATATTCTGCTTGCTCTACTACTAATACTTCTTTTTGCATACCGTAGTGAGATTTTCCGCAAAGCTCAGCACAAGCTAATTCATACTTAAATGATTTCCATCGTGGCTCACCTGTCTCTGGGTGATTAGTTTGCCACCAAGGTTGTGTGCTCAAATACTGTTGCATTTCAACAGTTGTCATAGTTGGTGTAAAATAGAATTCTGTTGGGATACCGGGTACGCAGTCCATTTTCACACGGAAGTGCGGCAAATAAAAACTATGTAACACATCCAAAGCTCCAAGTTTCATTAGCACCGGTTTATTTTTAACTAATACTATTTTGTCAGCCATAAAATCATCATGACTGTTTTTGTCTTCCCAATCAATACCTAATTCATTAGTTGGTGAAATGTGATCTACGTCAAATACTCTGTTTCCAAAGTTATTGTCTTTTCCTGGGTAACGTAGTATCCAGTTGAACTGTTTACCTGTCACTTCAATAACCATTTTGTCTGCTGCACGAGCTTCTGAATTGAATATTCTAAACCACTCAAACATACCCATGGCAATCAACCCGGTTAAAACCAAGGATGGAATAACTGTCCAGATAACCTCTAGAGTGTTGTTGTGGGTATAAAAATAGGCTTCATGTCCTTGACTTTCATTATAACGGTAAGCGAAGTAGAACAATGCTACCTGAGTAAGTACAAATACGATACCAATGATTAACATCGTTATGTTAAACAAAAAGTCTGTTTGGATCCCGTGTATAGACGCTGCTTTAGGCAACATAACAGGCATCAGTTCTTTGAAGCTGTAAGCAGAACCTACAAACATCAAAATCAGGAATACCATCAGTAAATAACCATTCAGACGGCTTTGATTAAAATAATCAAACTTATCTTTTAGCTCAGAGGTTATCTCGCTGGCTCTAGCCACCAAAACGAGCACCACCATAAGGAGAACTACGACTACGAAACTTAAAAATGCTACCATGATTTATGTTGTTTTCAGTTTATTTATTTCAATGTTCAAATTAAGCCCAAGTCACGTGATGACGTTGTGCTTCTTTTAAGTAAGGATCATTTTCTGGAACAAGATTTCTCTTCGCAAGGTTCATGAAAAACATGAATAAAAATGCTCCCAAAAATCCGATGAATACTAAAATTTCTGCTAACCCTATACCCGCAAAATTATTGGGTGCATCTGCTACGTGGTGTTCTGCTGCTCCATGCTCACCATGAGTTGCTTCAACAGCATGTGCATCTTGTGTAGTGGCAACATCGGTAGCAGTGTGATTACCAGTATGTTCTTTAGCTTCAGCAAACAACACTATTTCTCCTTTCTCTGTTAGAGCTGCGTTACCTTCGTGGCCACCAGCGTGGTGTCCATGTTTGGCACTATTCCAATTTGGCTCAACTGAAGTGTAGTTAAAGAAATCTACATAGTGACCAAAAATTAACAATACAGCACCAAAACTTATCATTCTAAAATTACGCTTTGCTTCTCTTCTGATTAGGAAAAACAATGGGAACAAGAAGTTGATGATTAGGGCACCGAAAATGGTAACCTTGAAGTAGGGTTCGTTGAAACGTTTAACCCAAAAGTTGGTGTCCTCCGGTATGTTAGCATACCATTGCAACATGAACTGAGAAAACCATAGGTAAGTCCAGAATATTGAAAATCCAAACAAGAATTTACCTAAGTCATGGATATGGTTTTCATTAACTTGAGCCAAGTAACCTTGAGATTTCAAGAAAAGTACTAATAAAATTGACATTGCCCAAGCTGCACAGCCGTAACTAGCAAAGTTGTACCAACCGAACAAAGTAGAGAACCAATGTGGATCTAAACTCATAATCATATCCCAACTTACTGCTGATTCAGTTACTGCAAATACTACGATAAATGCGGCAGCCCAAAGCTTAGATTTCTTGTATGTTGCAGGATTTGTCTGATCTGCTTGAGCAAAAAATTTATCAAAGCTAACAGAGAAGAAAAACCATAAAACTGCGTAAGCTACAACGCGACTCACCCAAAAGATTGAACCAAAGTAAATGATTTTAGTTGAGTATTTCGGAATTCCAGCGCCTTCATGAACAATATGCTTAGCATGGTCATACAAAGGATGAATATCTAATAAGCCTGCTACTAAAATCAACACTAATAAAGTTCCACCTACACGTACCCAAGCTGACATAGAAATAAACACTCTTTTCAGTAACGTTTGCCATCCACCATAAGCCAACTGAGTAGCAGCAACAACAAACAAACCAAACAATGCGATACCACTAAAGAAGTAGGCATTTGTCAGTAAGTTAGTCCAAAAACGGGCGTGATGATTTTCTGGATGTAGAAAAAATACCGCAACAAGTCCTAACAGTCCTGCTAACATCATATAGATGAGCGGTTTTTTTATCTTATCGGTAAATTCAAATTTCTCAGTCATTGTATATAGTTATTATATCAGTTCTTAATTAATTACTTCTTTTCAGTTACTTCCGCAACAGGGGCTGAACCATCAACACCGGCCATTTTTTTAATGTATTGGATTACTTGCCATCTTTCATTTACAGACATTTGAAATCCGTAACCACCCATTTGTCCTTTACCGTAGCTTACGCTATAGAAAATATTTCCATCATTGATTTGTTTCAAACGCTCAGAATACTTTGGCGGACGTGCTGTATAAGGACCATCAGAGCCATCCGGCAACTCTACGATTTGCCCGTTGCCATCACCTTTCTCTCCATGGCATACCTTACAATTAATTTCATACAATCGTTTTCCCTCGGTTAAATTAGCTTCTGTAGCTTCTAATGGATTTTTTATGCTTATTGCCGCTTTATCATACTCCTCTTGCCATTTCGCCATATCGTGCGTAAAATGGTTCTTAGCCATGTAACCCATTAAAAATTCAGCGTTAGTTTTCACTTTATCATCGTTGGGAATCCATCCGCGAGGTATGGTACCTTTTACCGGTAGCAATGCGCTCATGTTATGTCCCTCCGGATTTTTCACTTCACTAGTGGCATAAGTTTCATAGGCATTGCTGTAAGTCATGTCGGGCATATAAATAGTTCCCGGCTTTTTTACATCACTGCCACAAGCTGCCATAATCAAGGCAACCGCTGCTACAGGGATTAGTCTAATCGTTTTCATTTTCATCTTAAATAGCTCTAAGTTTCTTTTATAATTATTCGCCTTCAGCAAATGTTTTGTCCTTAACTTCTACTGCGCCTTCTGCGGTGCAAAGACTTTTAATTTCGTTTAACTCTGAATCAGAGAGTTTATCTGCTTCGAAAATCAAAGCAAAACGATCATCAGTAGTACGTGTATCAAAAATACGTGGCACTCTACCTGGCCATAGTTTGTTACGTACCAAGTAAGTCAAAGTCATACCCCACGCTGCGAACAATACAGTCATCTCAAATGTAATAGGGATGAAAGATGGGAGTGGCCAATATGGTTTACCACCAAAGTCAATTGGATAATTGGTAGTCATTACCCAACTCATAAAAGTAAGTGCTAGCGTTGTACCCGTTGCCCCAAACATAAAACCAGCTGTATGCAAACGAGTATCACGAAGACCAAGAGCCTCATCTAATCCGTGAACCGGAAATGGGGTTAAACTGTCATAGATAGTTATCCCTTTGTGGCGTATGTGCTCAATGGCATGAAGATAAACTTCTTCATGATCCCAAAGCCCGACTATAAATTTGTTATTTGCCATTTTATATGTAATTCGTTAGGTCTAATAATTATTTTGAATATTTATCCATAGCTCCTCTCAACACAAAACCTCCGTGAGTTGCACCTTCTGCTTTTGCTCTTTCTGCTTTAGCGGCTTCTGATGAAGTACGGAAGATTGCTTTCACCTCTGCAATAGCGATAACCGGGAAGAAACGACTGAACAACAAGAACAAGAACAAGAACACGCTGATTGAACCTAAATAGATACCTAAGTCTACCCATGTTGGTGAAAAATATGCCCAGCTAGATACTAAATAGTCATCGGCCAATGAGGTAACAATAATTACAAATCGCTCAAACCACATACCGATATTTACGAAGATGGAAAGGATAAATGTTACCCATAGATTTCTTCGCATGCTCTTGAACCAATAGAATTGCGGAGACACCACGTTGCAGAACATCATGATGAAATAAGCCCAAAGGTATTTACCTAATATACGATTGTAGAATGCAAACTGCTCATACAATGCTCCTGAATACCAAGCGATGAATAACTCAGTCAAGTAAGCAATACCCACGATAGAACCAGTCAATACAATGATTTTATTCATTGATTCTATATGGTTCACTGTAATATAATCTTCAAGATTAAACAGTTTTCTTACAATCAACATCAACGTTTCCACCATAGCGAAACCGGAGAAAATCGCACCAGCCACGAAGTATGGAGGGAAGATGGTCGTGTGCCAACCCGGAATAACTGATGTAGCAAAGTCAAAAGATACGATAGTGTGTACTGAAAGTACGAGTGGAGTAGAAAGACCAGCCAAAATCAAAGACAATGACTCAAAACGTTGCCATTGTTTAGCCGAACCTTGCCATCCGAAAGAAGCGATATTGTACAATTTTTTTCTCAACTTACCTTTAGAACGATCGCGAATAGTCGCAAAATCCGGCATCAAACCAGAATACCAAAACAATAACGATACAGAGAAATAAGTCGAAATCGCAAACACGTCCCAAAGTAAAGGTGAGTTAAAGTTTACCCAAAGTGGACCTCTTGTATTAGGAATAGGGAAGATAAAAGGAGCATCCCATACGCGACCCATGTGGAAGATGGGGAACATACCTGCACAGATAACGGCAAAAATTGTCATCGCCTCAGCTGCGCGATTGATACCTGTTCTATAACGTTGACGGAATAATAACAAGATAGCAGAAATCAAGGTACCTGCGTGACCAATACCAATCCACCATACGAAGTTGGTAATATCCCATGCCCAACCAATCGTCTTGTTCAATCCCCATGTTCCGATACCGAACCAAACGGTCCAGGCCAAACAGAATACAAAGAATAATGAACCGGCACCGGTTAATAAAACCATAATCCACCACATGGTAGAGTTACGTTCGGTTGGAGCTACTAGATCGTCAGTAATCTTAGTGTATGTTTTATCTAATCCATTGATTAGCGGCTCCCGGAATTCTGATTCGTATGCGTGCATTGCTTATAAGTTATCTGTTAAATAGAATACTGTCTAGTTAAAATTATGATTCGTGATAGTAGTCAATGATTTCGTATTGTTTAGTCTCTTCGCGGTTTCGTACTTGAGTTAAGTAAACAACGTTTGGCATAGTGTGAATTTCTTCGATTACACCAAAGGTACGTTTATCTTCAAATGCTTTAAGCACTTCGCTGTTCTTATCATTTCTATCACCAAAGATGATGGCTCCTGTTGCGCAAGCTGTTTGACAAGCTGTAGTAGCTTCACCATCACCTAACACTCTGTTTTCTTTCTTAGCTTCAAGTTTAGCTGATTGTAAACGCTGAACACAGAAAGAACATTTCTCCATAACACCTCTTGAACGAACTGTAACGTCAGGGTTTAACACCATGCGGGTAAGTGGCTCATGTAAACCTAGAGTTTCAGAAGCTACATTTTGGTCGTTGCTTGTACCATATTGTTTATCAAAAGCATCTGCTTGTTGGTAATCATACCAGTTAAAGCGTCTTACTTTATATGGACAGTTGTTAGCGCAGTAACGAGTACCGATACAACGGTTGTAAGCCATTTGGTTCAAACCTTCATTGCTGTGGTTAGTTGCTGCCACAGGACATACGTTTTCGCAAGGGGCATTGTCGCAGTGTTGACATAGCATAGGTTGAAAAACCACATCCGGATTTTCTACAGTTCCGGTATAGTAGCGGTCAATACGCAACCAGTGCATCTCACGAGCACGGATAACTTGGTCTTTACCTACAATTGGTACGTTATTTTCAATGTTACAAGCTACAACACAAGCACCACAACCATCGCAAGAGTTTAAGTCAATGGCCATTGTCCAACGATGACCCGGACGTTTGTGCTCATAGTAAAGTGTCACCATCTCCTCCATGATAGCCGCACGGTCTTCATTTCCTGCAGTATCATTTTTCTTGTATTCGTTAAGCGTGGTTTCTTTAACTAGTTTACGTGTTTTAATACCACCCAAATCTTGTAAGGTAATATTGAAGTGAGTTTGTGTAATAGCTACCAATGCAGTTTTGTCTGTTTTGGTTAAAGTTGCTGTGGCCACATTAGTGAAATTATCACCGCTTTTACCTAACAAACCGTAAACATTTTTACCTACACTCAATTCGCTATGTGCTACAACCTCGCGACCATAACCCACAGCTACTGCTAATGTTCCTTCTGGAGTTCCCGGCACACCCACCACTGGTAATTCAACCGATTTTCCGTTTACGGTCAATTTACCTACTGCATAGCGTTTTTCTTTAAAATCAGGATCAATATTGTATCCGTTTTTGGCATACCAAACTGGACTAACCATAATGTAGTTATCCCAAGTGATTTTAGAAACCGGATCGGGTAACTCTTGTAAGTACGGATTATCACTCCAAAACCCATCACCCACGGCAATTGATTCATAGAATTTAACTTGCAAAGCACCCAAACCTGCTGCGGTTGCAGCTAATTCACTTGCGGCTGTACTTGCCGCTGCTCCATTGAATGAAAGTGTAGCTGCATTTCCTGCCACTACTACTTCACCATCGTGAACAATGTTATCCCAGAAAGCCCAAAATCCAACATATTTAGATTGCTTACCGTAGATATTAGCTTCCCAATACTTTTGAATGTATTCGTAGTAATCTGCAGGTTTTCCTGCCCATTTCAATAATGTTTCTTGAACTGGACGAGTATCAAATAATTTAGAAATGGTAGGTTGAGTGGTATTGAAAATACCTGCTTTAGGCTCTGCATCGTTCCAACTTTCTAACCAATGGTTATCCGGACAAACATACTGCGCTGCTACTGCTGTTTCGTCAACACGATTGGCGAAAGAAACAGAAAGTTCTGCTTTTTTGATAGCCTCTGCTAAACCGGCTACTGGTGAACTGTAAACCGGATTTGTGTCTAGAAAAAATACCGCTTTGTAAGTACCTGCGTTTAGTCCTTCAACTAAAGTAGTTAATGCTTTATCAGAGCCTTGTTTTAAATTATATGGACGATCCCATGTTAATGTAGTACCATAGTTTCCTAATGCTTGGTTGATGGCATTAGCTAGAACTTGTGCATTCGTATCATTTGATCCAACCGCAACTAGTGAATTTCCGGCACCTGCTGCTTTCAACTCCTCAGCTACTTTACCCACTTTGGCATTTTTAGCTGAACCACCGGCTACGATTACTGAGTATAAATCAATAAGTGCATTTAGCTCTTCTGATGGTTTTACCGCAATTCTTGTATCTGCTTTGAACCCGGTAATAGTTGGAACTGCCTCAATTTGAATGTGTCGGCTCATTTCCCTCTTTTCGCTGTTTACTTTGCGATTTGACGCATAGTCACCGGCAAATTCTGTCGGAGAAATCCAAGTACCTAAAAAGTCTGCACCAACGCCAACAATTACCTTTGCTTTCGCAAAATTGTACGAAGGGATGCCTCTTTTACCAAAAGTTTTCTCGTTGGCATCTAATATACCAGAGTAAGAAACTGCATCATACACTATATGTTCTGTAGTGGGATAAGCAGATTTAAAATCGCTGATTACACTCAGTGTAGATGGAGAAATAATAGTGTTAGAGAAAAGAGCAATTTTACCTCCGGAGGCAGCAATTGTTTTTAGCTTTATTCCAATTTCATTATCCGCTTGTTCCCAAGTAATATTTTCTTTTGCACGCTTCGGATTTCTAAATCGGGCACCATCATATAAACTCAATACAGAAGCTTGTGCACGTGCACTTGTTCCAGTCTTGGTTACAGAGGATTGTTTATTGGCTTCAATTTTGATGGGGCGACCTTCTCTTGTTTTCACTAAAACAGCTCCAAAATCACCGCCTTGGTAGAATGCTGACGCATAATAATTGGCAATTCCCGGTACAATCTCTTCCGGACGCCAGATATATGGAATAGACTTACGAACCGGCATCTCGCAACTTGCCGCTACAGCTGCTGCTGTTACACTAAAACCAAGCATTTTAAGGAAATCGCGTCTGTTTGATTTCCCTGTGCTGATAGGTTCTGTGATAGAACTTAAAACAGGCAATTCGTCAACAAATTCCTTTTGAGCAACGGAACGAAAACCTTCCAATTGTTCTTTTTCTTCTATCCCTTTCCAATATGTTTTATCTGACATTTGTATAATATTATTCGTTTTAGAAAGCTTTTCTGTCTTTAAAGATTAATAGTGACAACGCTGACACTCTGTTCCACCAATAGTTTCTACAGTTACTTTGCTGATTTTCTTTTCTTTCAACTCATCGTGCAGAGTTTGGAAAGAGGAGTAGTAATTATTTGAAGCAAATTGAACTTCTGTTTGACGATGGCAGTTAATACACCAACCCATTGACAATGGAGAATATTGATAAACTTCTTCCATAGTTTCGATTGGTCCGTGGCAAGTTTGACATTGTACTTTACCTGCATTTACGTGTTGAGCGTGATTAAAATAAACGTGGTCAGGTAAATTGTGGATTCTCACCCACTCTACCGGCTTTGGCTCGTTCGCATAAGTCTGAGTAGCCGGATCCCAGCCCACAGCAGCATATATTTTTGCAATCTCTTCTGTGCCATATTTCGGGCCTTTAGAGATATTTTTGTGGCAATTCATACAAGTGTTCACAGAAGGGATGTTGGAGTGCTTTCCTTTATTAGCTGTGCTGTGGCAATATTGACACTCAATTTTATGTTTTCCGGCATGTAAAGCGTGAGAATATTTAATTGGTTGAGTTGGTTGGTAGCCTTGTTGACGACCTAAATGTACACCCCAATCTACTGACTTATAACCTAGGAAAACTAAACCAATCAATACAAACGCTACCACCCATTTTGTTCTCTTATAGAATGGCGTTTTGTGTTCAACTATTGCTTCACCTTTACTTTCTGCAACAATTTTATCCAACTTATTGGTTACACCAATTAAAATAGCAACAAGTATCAACAAGAAGAACACAAAGAAGTACATTGCAGAACTTGGACTCTCACTTTTTGGTGCATCGCTACCTACACCTGCTGCCGGAGTTGCCGCTGCTGCTGCCGGAGCAAAAGCATCCGGATTTTCTACATAAAGCAACATATTGTCGATAGCCTCATCGCTTAGAGAAGCGAACACATTCATCTCTGACGGACGGCTTGCAGCCATGTCTACAGCGTATTTGTAGCCAGAACCAGATGCGTCTTTCCAATTCTTTATCCAAACATAAAGCCACTGCTTACCGGTCTTGCCTTTGTATTCACCGGCACCTTCCCAACGAGCGGTTACGCCCATTAAAGCAGGACCAGTTCCATCAGCTTTCGGATTATGGCAAGCAGCACAATTGCCTTTAAATAAATTTTTTCCCTCTGTCCATTTACCCTTGTCTACTTCAGCGTGAGCGAAGAAAACACTCATGCTTAACATAGCGGTTAACCAAGTGGCTAGGGTAATTTTTTTGGATGTGTTTAGTATATAGTCTAGTTTCATTATGACTTGAATTGTCATGGAATTGTAAAAAAATGCGAGGCAAATATGTGTACGCAGGTTGAAATAACCAAGAAAAATCTCACAAAATTTCAACCATTTTTTACAATTTATATGAAGTATAAATAACCCCTTCAAACTCAATGCTAGTAAGGGTTTCAGCAATTCGCATTTTATCTACCCTCGGTCGATTTTTGGAAAATGTTGACAATAAATTTTTTAGGACAGTGACTTATCTTAATTTGTTAAAAAAATAGTCGATACTGAATTAAAATTTCCTAATCGTAAATAAAAAGTAGTCTCCTTTCCGATTTCACTTTCAAACCATATCTCACCGTGGCAATCATTGTCATCTCACTTATATCGTATATCAAAAAAGGGATGAGTACTGCTATTATAAAGAAGTTCTCAGATTGCGATAGAGGACCAATGAAAAGCCCA